>ONXK01000055.1 GCA_900321785.1 uncultured Lachnospiraceae bacterium
GTGATTTTATGAGCAAGGATAATACAACAATACTGCAGGCAGTCCGGGGTGATATTACAAAGATCTCCCATGTCGAGGCAATCGTAAATGCGGCCAACAGATCTCTTCTGGGCGGCGGAGGCGTGGACGGTGCCATTCACAGGGCGGCGGGACCCAAGCTTTTAGAGGAGTGCAGGAAATTCCACGGATGTGAGACCGGTGAGGCCAGGCTGACCGGGGCCTACAATCTGCCCTGTAAATATGTCATCCATACGCCTGGCCCGATCTGGTGCGGTGGAAACAGGAGAGAGCCGGAACTTCTGGCAAACTGTTACAGAAACTCTCTGCAGATCGCTGTGGACCAGGGAATCCGAAGCATAGCTTTTCCTTCTATTTCAACGGGCGTCTACGGCTATCCAGTCGACCATGCGGCGGTTGTGGCAGTCTCCACGGTAAAACACTTTCTTGAGGAGCATCCCGGCAAGCTGGATCTGGTGGAGTGGGTACTTTTTGATCAGAGAACCTTCGATGCGTATGAGAATGCTCTGCGGCAGTGAGTGATTGTCAAGGGGGTTGACAAAGTCAACGTTATTGGAACCGTCCCCCTAGCACTTTGACACGTCAGTTTATCATCGGCTTTTTTGCCGGAGGCTGCAGCAGGACCTGAGCCAGCAGTTCTTCCGCTTTTTCCTGTGACAAGTTGTCATCCACAATCCACTTGATGATATCCATCTGGCCAGGAGCACGCAGAATACCATCCGGGAATTCATCCGCAACCATCCGACCGTTTACTGCAGCACCCATACGCCTCTGGGATATGAAAACCTGGAAGTAAAGCGGGTGATGTCTCGATAATCCGCCGGCGACCATCTGGCCCACGGAGGACTATTTTGTAACAGAGGAAGGGACAGGCAAGTATATCTGTTCTGTCTGCGGCTATGTGTATGATTCTGCCGAGCATGACGGCCTTGCATTTGAAGATCTGCCGGATGACTGGAAATGTCCTCGATGCAAGCAGGGGAAGGAAAAGTTCAACAAGGCATAAAAGAATACTGTAAATAAGGAAAGGGAGCAGCAAGGGGGTTTTCCGTTTGCTGCTCTTTTTTGCTTTAGAGGAAATTCCGACTTCAAATACAACAAAATCATCACTCATGCCGCGGATGTCCCTGACAGTCATACCTTCTGGAGGATTATTTATATATTTGCTGCACAGATCCCATCAATAGTGAAGATGATGGAAATATCCAAAATATATCCATAAAAATACTGCGATGGGCTTGGCAAGGATATTATATGGATAATTTAAGTAAATGTCAATTGACAAATTGAAATAAGTAAGATATAATACGCATACAGACACTGATTTGAGAGCAGGATGCCGGATCAGTCCGATATGGACATGGATGGGCGCGGATGTCTTTGGAGGAAGCCGGGTATGGAAAAGGATAGTAAAAAGCTTGCAGGGGTCTCTGATGTGGTAGAGAGAATGCGGGAGCGCAAGAGAGCATATGGTTTCAGTTACGGAGAAATCGCGACCCGCGCCGGCATTCCTCTTGGAACAGTGCAGAAGGTGCTCGGCGGATTTACAAAATCGCCCCGGCATGACACGCTCGAGGCGCTGGCGAGAGTATTGCTGCCGGAGCAGACCGTACTGGAGAGCCCGGATCGTATCGACAGACCTGCAGTGGAAGATCCCGTGCCTTCGAATCCACAACAGGGATATCTGCCGGACCGGGCGAATGAGAGGAATATTTACAGAAAGAATGGGGCTGGCCTGTATACGGGCATGACTTATGAAGATATCACTGCCGGGATGCTTGTGCAGGAAGGAGCCCCGGTCTACAATGTCCGCAGCGAAAGCCCTGATGGATACGACCGGAATCTCCGGATATCGGGAAAGCGACAGGGCCAGTTTACGATCGAGGACAGAAACGCGATCCCTGAGGACCGTCCCTCGGAACTCATCGATGGCGTCATTTACAATATGGCATTACCGACCCACAGGCACCAGACAGCTGCCGGTGAAATTTACCGACAGCTTTGGAACTATGTGGATTCCAACGGAGGAAACTGCATGCCCTTCATAGCACCTGCTGATGTACGGCTGGACCGGGATGATGATACCATGCTGGTTCCCGATGTCTTTGTTGTATGTGAGTCCGATGATCCTAAACTGAGTGATGAGGGATATATCGATGGAGCTCCGGATCTGGTCGTAGAAGTCCTGTCGCCCTCCACCCGGAAGAAGGATATGTTTATCAAGCTGGAGAAGTACAGAAATGCCGGGGTCCGTGAATACTGGATCGTAGATCTGCAGAAGGAAAAAGTGATCGTGTATCTTTTTGGCGAGGAGCCGGATATTGGATTATACGGCTTTGACAGCAGGGTCCCTGTCGGCATTTACGGCGGAGACTGTCAGATTGATTTCACTAAGGTGGTAAGGAATCTGAAAATGGCGGAAAGACTTGGCAGGGGTGCCAGAGGAGGCGGTTCTCTCATATACGAATGACAAATGAAGCAATAAAAGCTGCAAAAACTCAATAGAGTATCCCTTGGAAAAACAGGAAAAGGACTTCCGGGGGGGGGCAGACATGGACTATCGCGGAAATACGATCTTGAACAAGCTGTTAAAAAAGAAAACTGTGAATATTGAAAAACTGGCGGAGGAATTCCGGACCAGAGCAGTAAATAAGGGAGAGATTTGGATTCAAAACTCGCTCGCGAGTCTTGCGCCATGAAGAATAAACAAAGTGAGTCTCCTTGATTCCATGCAATTACAGCGCTGAGTTGATTTCACAATTTTCATCATACCGCGGATGAAACAAACCGAAAAAGAACGCCTCAGGAAACTGGCGGCGTTCTTTTTTCGTGTATGACACGGCCCGCGGGAGGGCAGAGGGCGGCGTGGCCGTCTCCACCCTATTTCGAACGTTTCTATCCTTCCTGAAAGCGCATGAATAAACACATATGACTTCATTTGTGTTGAATATATCTAAGATATATGCTATACTTTTCTCAAAGAAAACGGCCTTCCATACAGGATCAGCAAAGATTCGGCGCAGAAGCGCTTCGACATGTCGGGTAAGAATGAAGGAAAGGAGAAAAAAGATGGCTACCAGTACGATTCGCCTGGATGATGGTGTGAGGGAGGAAACAACCCGCATCGCTTCGCAAATGGGTCTGTCTTTTAATGCGGTCATGAACATTATGGCCAGAAAGTTTAACGAGGTAAAGGGTTTTCCTTTTCCGGTCAGGCTGGAGACAGCAGAAAAGACGGTTTTCGATCTTTCTTCCGACGACTTTGAGCAGGCATGCCGCAAAGCGGTTGCAGAGCGCGATGACACAGTTCCTGTTACAGATTATATAACGCGTTTTGATCTGGAGACAGGCAAGGTTGTAAAGGTATATGCAGACGGAAGGAAGGAATATGTTCTCTGAAGAAAAGCAGGACAGGCACCCTTCAATCCTTGTCATTGCAGGCCCGAATGGATCGGGCAAAAGCACGGTTACAAAGGGACTGCCAGTCATCGGACTCTATGTAAATGCAGATGAGATCAAGAAAGCATCAAAATGTTCGGACCTGGAGGCGGCACAGGAAGCAGAGATGATTCGTCGGGCTCTTCTCGAGGCGGGACAGGATTTTACATTTGAGACAGTTCTGTCTACGGACCGAAATCTTCTTCTCCTGGAAGAGGCGAAAAAAACCGGGTATCAAATCTGTGCTGTATATGTGCTTACAAAGGACAGTGCCATCAATGTCCGGCGTGTCCGGAACCGGGTGAAGATGGGCGGGCATGATGTGCCGGAGGATAAAATTATCAGCCGGTATGAAAAATCTTTACAGAATCTGTCAAAGCTGGTGCGGATCGCGGATCAGACCCGGATCGTTGACAACAGCACAGATGTACCCTGCGTCATCTGTGAAGTCGTCGATGGGAGAGCCCGGATCTGGGAGAGCGAAGTCTGGAGCACAGCAGAGATTCTGCGGATCCTGCAATAGGCTGACCATCTATGCGAACCATCTATGCAGCCGTCAGCTTTCCGCCTTGCGGCGGATGCGGGCAGCACGAGGGATAGAGACACGACGGAAATAAGAACATAACCAAACCATACCACAGGAGGATAGAAAGAAATGAAGGTTTTAATGCTTAACGGCAGCAGAAATGAGAAAGGATGCACCTTTACAGCCCTTTCCGAGATCGCGAAGGAACTGACGGCGGCAGGAATCGATTCGGAGATCGTCCACATCGGCAAAGATGCGGTTAACGGGAATATCGACGCAGCGGTGAAGGCTGTCGCGGCGAAAATGAAAGAATCGGACGGACTGGTGATCGGTTCCCCGGTCTATTATGCCTCTGCTTCCGGCGAGATCATCGCTTTCCTTGACAGGCTGTTTTCGACTGCCGGGAGCGACCTTCGCCACAAACCCGGCGCAGCGATCGCTTCCGCAAGGCGTGCGGGTACGACGGCGACTCTGGATGTGCTCAACAAATATATCCAGTACTGCGAGATGCCCCTGATTACCTCCAATTACTGGCCTATGGTCCATGGCTTTACCCCCAAGGATGTGATGGAAGACAAGGAAGGTCTGCAGATCATGCACACGCTGGGCAAAAATATGGCCTGGATCCTTCAGTGCATCGAGGCCGGCAAAAAGGCGGGCGTGCAGGAACCTGCAGCGGAGCAGAAAGTCTTTACCAACTTTATTCGATGAACATGTCTGAGAAATCTTTAAAAAGCCCATGCAGGTCACAGAGGATGCCTGCATGGGCTTTTTCATTGCTGTACAATACATTCCTTACATGATGAGTCGGTCACATTCTGCTCCCGGAAGGATGCGGTATCGAAAGGGGGAATTGTATGCGGTCACAATCCTGGATGAGGAGATGGTGACGAGGCTGCGAATGTACCGGGAGCGCATGGGGCTCAGCCAGTCTGAACTTGCGCGGGAAAGCGGTGTCTCCGTCAGGATGATCCAGCATTACGAACAGCGACAGAAAGACCTGAACAAAGCACAGACGAGGACAGTCCGGCTGCTGGCCAGAGCGCTTCACTGCTCGATGGAAGATTTGATGGAAGATTCTGAACCATTTACTGCAATTGAATAACCGTTCAGGTGGGAGTGTCAAGGGGATGGTTCAGATTGTACGTGCTTTTTTACTATGCTAAAATGTGTTTGAAACGATGTCGGTTTTTGCTTCTTTTATCAGTGACGCAATTTCCAACTTCCGCTCCGATCTGTATTATCAAAATCCGGATTATCTGGAATGGTGCTACAGGGAGGGGCATTTACTGGAATAACCCCTTTTTGGTCGTTTTCGCCTATGAATCATTTGGAAAGAAAGAAAAGAAATACAGTCCCTTCATTCGGGAGCGCAGTGGAATCTGTGCTCTCTGTTTTGCATACGGCAAAAAGGAATACGAAACTGTCGGACAGGATGTCGGGAAAGAGTTTCTCTCGGACAGTTCACAATCGCATAAAAGGCGCAGGAAAGACGCGGGAGAAAAAGCGGTCTTTGTCGGAACTTCCGGAGGATCTGCAGAATGTTCTGCGCCTGAAGAAAAGGCTGAAAAAGCTGGATGAGGAGCATTCCTACATTTCCGCGGGTGCCTGTCAGCAGCTGCTGCAGGCAGAACAGAGGGATTTGAAGGATCTGCAGGTCCTGCGAGAGAAAGGAATGCTGGACCTGTACTGCCGGAGGAACGGACTGCATTCTGCCCGCGCTGTAGAAGAGATCCTGGATCTGTGCGGTGCTGCGGAAGAGCAGGCTGCGGGCTGTACCGCACCGGAAGAATATAAAGAAGAATGTAAAAAGGAGAAAACAGATCCGGGGAGCGAATCGAACAAAGTGCCCGGGAAAGATACAGGGAAGAGCATCAGCGGAGCGGGATCCGCAAGGCCTGCCTGGGTGCGTGCCCACAACGCCCGCTACCTTGACCGCGCGCTGCGGGAGGAGCAGGACTACCTGGACCATGTGCTCGATGCAGTGGATCCGCAGATCCGGCTCGATGACGCCCAGCGGCGGATGATCCTGACGGATGAGGACAACTGTCTGGTCATTGCTGGCGCCGGGGCGGGAAAAACGACCTCCGTGGCGGCCAAGGTTAAATATCTGGTGGACCGAAAGGGAGTTAAGCCGGAGGAGATTCTCGTCATTTCCTTTACCAACAAGGCCGTGGAGGAACTGCGGGCGCGCATACAGAAAGATCTGGGGATTTCCTGTCCCATCTGTACCTTCCACTCGGCGGGCAATGCCGTTCTGCATATGCAGAATCCGGAGCGGGTCAATATCGTGGACGCCGACAAAAAGTTCTTTGTCGTGCGGGACTATCTGCGCTGTAAAGTTCTGCAGGATCCGCGGATGGTGCACAGCCTGATCCTCTTTTTCGCCTCTTATTTTGACGCCCCTCTGGATGAGAAGAACCTGGAGGCTTTTTTCCGTGGGATCGCGCAGATGCGCTATACCACCATGCGCAGTGAACTGGACGAATACTGCACCGAGATCATGGACGCGCAGAGAAAAAAGAAAGTCACCATCCGCAACGAGGTCCTGCGATCCGCCCAGGAGGTGGAGATCGCCAATTTCCTTTACCGCAATGGAATCGACTATGTCTATGAGCCCGTCTACCGCTATCACATCGAACTGGCGCGAAAGCCATATACACCGGATTTCCTGATCCGGCAGGGCGACAGAGAAATCTACATCGAGCACTTTGGAATCACGCGGGACGGAAAGAACAGCCGCTATGATGAAAAAAGACTCCAGGCCTATAAGGACGCCGTCAATGAGAAAGTCCTGCTCCACCGCCGGCACGGGACGGAACTGATCTATACCTTCTCCGGCTACGGGGACGGCCGGTCTCTGACGGAGCATCTGGAGGAGGAGCTGCGGTCGCATGGTGTGGAGATTCATCCCCGTTCCGAGGAGGAGATCCTCAGGAAGATCCTGCAGAATGAGGGAAACCGCTATATTCGCAGGCTTGTCATGCTGATCTGCCGCTTTATCACCAACTTCAAGACCGACGGCTACACGGAGATGCAGTTTGCAGTCATGAAGGAATCCACGCAGAATGTGCGCACAAAGCTGTTTCTGGATATCTGCCAGGCCTGCTACCTCGAGTATCAGAAAGTCCTGCAGGAAATGCAGGCGGTGGACTTTGAGGACATGATCAACGACTCCGCCCGCGCCCTGCGCGAGTGCGCCGAGATGAAAAAGCGGCTGGCCTTCAAATACATCATTGTAGACGAATATCAGGATATTTCGCGTCAGCGCTTTGATCTGACGAAGGCCCTGCGCGAAGTCTGCGATGCAAAAGTGATCGCTGTGGGCGATGACTGGCAGTCCATCTATGCCTTCAGCGGCTCCGATATCACTCTTTTTACAAAATTTCAGGAGAAAATGGGGCCTGCCGCCATGCTGCGGATCGAAAACACCTACCGCAACGCCCAGGAACTGATCGATATCGCCGGCAGTTTTGTCCAGAAAAACCCCTCCCAGATTACCAAGACCCTGCATTCACAAAAGCGGATCAAGGATCCCGTCATTATCTACTCCTACGACGCCTCCTATAAGCGGTATGGCATGGACAGTCATTCCGGCGCCAGCTACAACATGGGCAGGGCCATAGAGGCCGCTCTGGATCACATTGTTGAGGCACGAAAAAAAGCCGGGCAGCCGGAGGCAGAAGTGCTGGGAAAAGCAGGCCAGCCGGACACAGGTGTGCCGGGAAAAGCAGGCCAGCCGGAAGCAGAAGTGCTGAAAAAAGCTGGACAGCCGGACGGGAGACCTGTTCGTGTCCTCATCCTGGGCCGCTACAATTTCGACGGCTATAAACTGGAGCAGACCGATCTCTTCACCTATCGGGGCAAGGGAAAAGGCCGCCGCATCGTATCCAAAAAATATCCCCGGCTGCAGATCACATTTATGACAGCGCACGCCTCCAAGGGGCTGGGGTATGACGAGGTCATTGTCATCAACGGACAGGGCGGAACCTATGGCTTTCCCTCCAAAATCGAAGATGATCCGGTTCTCTCCCTGGTCCTCCGGGAGGACCGGTCCTATACCTATGCAGAGGAGCGCCGCCTCTTCTATGTGGCCATGACCCGGACCAAAAACCGCGTCTATTTCATCGCCCCTCTGCAGGAGCCATCCGAGTTTCTGCTGGAGCTGCTGCGGGATTATAAAAATATCCGCCTGGATGCCTCTGCAGAGGAAGAACAGGAGCGAAAGGAGCGCTTCCTGGATCAGACGGCGGCCGGTTTTTCTGCGGACCGGAAGATATGTCCTCTCTGCGGGTACCCTCTCCAGCTCCGCTATAAAGCCGCCTACGGACTGCGCCTCTATATGTGCACCAACGATGTCGAGATCTGCGGCTTTATGACCAATAACCTGCGGGGAGGCCGCATGTCTATTCTCAAGTGCGACCGCTGTACGGACGGATATCTGATTGTCCACACCACAAGAAAAACCGGAGAGGCCTTCCTGGGCTGCACCAACTACACCCGGGACGGCAAAGGCTGCGGCCGGACCATAGGGTGGCCGGAATACCAGCAGAAGATGCGGTATGAACCGGGGTACAGGGACACTCGATCCTGACTGTGGATACGCCGCAGGAAATCTGAGGTATGCTATAAAAAAAGGAAAAAATCCATCATGTATTACGAAGCATCAAAAATTGTCAAAATAAATAGCGTCTTTCTACACTATGCAGAGGCAGGCGCGGGCAGACCGGTCCTGCTGCTGCACGGAAACGGGGAGGACCACCACCTGCTGAACGTGGAAATGACCCACATTATGCCGACATGGCTGACGACATTTTTATGATGATCCGCAGGCTGGGGCTTGACAAGCCCGCTCTGTACGGGCACAGCGACGGAGGGATCATCGCGCTGCTGCTGGAGCTCAGGCACCCCGGCACCCTGGGAGCCATGGCGATCAGCGGGACCAACCTGTCCCCGGAAGGCCTGATACCTTCCTTCATCGAGGAATATACACAGATCAATCAGGAAACCCCGGATCCCCTGGTCACCCTGATGCTGACAGAGCCCCATATTGATCCGGAGGAGCTCGAAAAGATTCATATTCCCGTGCTGGTGACGGCGGGGGAGAACGACCTGGTACTAAGGGAGGAGACCGAGCGGATCGCCGCCCATCTCCCGGATGCCCGCATGGTCATTGTCCCGGACGCGGACCACGGCAGCTATCTGGCGGACAGTCCCCTGATGGGAGAGATGCTGCTGGATTTCCTGGCCGAAAAATGGACACAGTGACGTGATTATCAAGGGGTTTATCAAAGGTTGTCAATTGGTAAGGGGACGGTTCTTCTGACACTTTGCTTACAAAGTATCAGGAGAACCGTCCCCTTTGACAGCCAGTCCCATTGACAACCTGACAGAAATAATCATTCGCCGTCGCAGATCTGCCGCATATTCTGTGCGATGGTATCCAGGCAGAAGTACATGTTATTGCGCATCTCCTCAGAGATCCCCTTCCCGGCCTGTTCCAGGACTTCATCGGCGCGGAGACTGATCTTGGCAGCCAGCCTCTGCCCTTCTTCTGTCAGCCGCAGGGCGGCGCGGTAGCGGGATTCCCCATAGGGCTCCAGGATTCCCTTTTTCTGAAAAGCGCTGACGGCGCGGGAAATATCCGCCTTGTCCCGCTGGCACAGGTCGGCCAGTTTGGCGGCAGTGAGACTCCCGTCGCTGGTGGCGATCATGACCAGATAGAGTGCATAGGCGCCCCGGAATCCGTATTTTTTCATTTCTTCCGTTGCCAGCCGGTTCCAGGATCTGGAGATGCTGAAAATGGACATAGTAAAGTGTTCAAACCGTTCGATCATAAAAACCTCTGCTGCTCAGGCTCTGTGAAGCATTGATCTGTACATGCTGCTTGTCATTCTCTTTAATAGCTGTGTTAGAAATCCTCATTGTACTCAGTTGCTTTACCTGGCGAAATGGCCCCGTGCTTTTTCGTCTTTTTTCATTATAGAGTTTCTTTTCGGAAGAAAGCAACTGCCACGGCGCCAGGGCCGGCGTGGGTGCCAATCACGCTGCAGAGCTGGGTCTGGTCCAGATGCTCGACATTTCCTTCCCAGATGGCGCGGCTGTCTGCAATATAATCCTGCAGCAGCTGATCGGACAGACCGGTGTATCCCAGAAGAAGAGGCCTGGAAAAATCGATTCCGTTTTTTTGAACCGCTTCGATCAGTAGGTTGTTAGCTTTTTTGGAGCCCCTGGCCTTGCCCAGCATGGCCAGTTCACCGTCTTTTGTGGTTACGACCGGTTTGATATTGAGCACGCCGCCGGCAAAGGCCGCCGTTTTGGAAATCCTGCCGCCTTTCTTCAGGTATTCCAGGGTCTCCAGCCGGGCAAGCAGGCAGATGTCGTCACGCCTGCGGATCAGGTGGTCTGTGAGTTCTTCCAGCTCCATTCCTTTTTCTGCACACTGCAGGGCATACTCTGCCAGGACACCGGAGCCTATGGAGACATTGCGGCTGTCGACCACGCGGATATTGGGAAAGTCCTCCGCCGCGATCCGGGCGCTCTGATAGGTGCCGGACAGTCTGGAGGTGACGGTGATGACAACGCCTTCTTCCCCCTTTTCCTGCAGCTCCCGGAAGGCTTTTGCGAAGGCATCCGGCGTTGCCTGGCTGGTTCTGGGAAGAACCGGGCTCTCTTCCAGCTTACTATAGAACTCCATTTTGTCCAGCGTCACGCCGTCAATATACTCGGTCTCTCCGAACGTTACGGTGAGCGGGACAACGACGAACTGATCTTTATATTGCTTTGCCACATCAACTGTAGAATCTGTGATAATACGAACTGCCATTGTATAGAAACCTCCAAACTTGTTTTTGGCAAATGTTGATTTATCAACGAGCATGACAATACCACCGGCATGTTGATGTGTCAACAACTATTTGAAAAAAGAACGATCCCTGTATTAGGAAAAAGAACGATCCCCGTTCTGCCAAAAACTATATTTTGATAATCATACCGCATGAACCGGGACAGCTGATGGATACTGATTTCCGGTTCAGCAGCCAATTCAGCCCAATTCACACCTTTTCTTCTATAAAGCGGAGCAGCAGAGTACCACATCCATAGGAGCCAGTGCACCGCATGGGGGTGGAGGTTCATAGTCTCGATTTTAATATCCAGTTTCCCGAAACTTTTACAAATATCGGCTTTTAACCATGAAATGACAAAAAAGACCTAAAACAGGTTCTTTTTAATTGTCCAAATATTCATGAAAGCTGTCCCGAATAATATTTTCCGGACAGGTATCGGATGGTACTATGTACACAGATCAAGGGAAAACAACCTGATCGACAAAAACAATAATTACCATTCAAAATCATCCGAAAAACAAGAAAAAATCAAAATGAAAGGAAACGGATGATGAGCCGTCTCATCGGCAGGAGGTTAAAAATATTATGAATATCAGAACAGGAAACGACATCAAAGAGTTCAACGCAGCACTTAACAATTGCACAGGTATCGTATGGCTCATGGGCCCCAATGATGAGTGCTACAACATGAAGAATGCAGACGAGTACATCGAAGGCATGCTCAGACTGGCCGAGGGTCATGACGATCAGCTCGGAATCTTCACAACTTCCTATGAAGATGAGATGACCATGATGGACTACTTCGAGCATATGGCTGCATAAGAGAAAGCTGCATAACTATATTGCCTCCCCAAAGAGGATTGGGGCATGAAGGATAGTCACAAACGGCCCTTGTGTCCCTTATGATTACCCCCCTTTTTCTTTATAGCTCTGTGGTTTGGACAGAAATCACAGAATCATAGAATAAGAAGCCGAAAGGCAGCTGCTCCGGAATCTCAAACGGTTCAGCACACAAAAACGCGCCATAGGATTATTCATCCTTTGGCGCATTTTTTGTCTCATAGGAAATTGCGATTTCCTATGAGACAAAACCCTCCGGGAGGATGCGCACTCGCGCGCGAGAAATTATGTCGCTGAGGCGACCGCGCTCGGCGCGAGCGTCTCGCAAGCGAGACGCTATTTTATTTCTGCCTTTTCTGCGCGGACAGCAAGTGGTCCAGATAGACGGATTTGAACTGTTTGCTGGCCAGGGCCTGTTTGAGGGGCGGGAGCTTCAGGATTGTTCCGAAGACAGCTGCCATAGCCCGGTGATTGGCGAAGGCCTGGTTGTCAAAGACCAGGTTTTGCAGAGTACCTTTTTCGATGGCCTGCAGGACAAAGCGGTGGGTGCTGTTCACAGGAGTGATGACCTCGATCGGGCGGCGCTGCAAAGTAATGGCCTTTTTGGGACAGTTTCTGGCACAGACGCCGCATCCCAGACAGATCGACTCGTCAATGACGGGTCTTCTTTTTTTGGCCGGACTTCCGGAACTGACGGCAACGGAGGCTGCAGCAGAAACTCCGCTTGCCACAGGGTCCTGTTCGCCTGTCGTGATTGGATTTTCTCCGGTGTCCGGGATAGCTTCCGGAGCAGTTTCCTGCATGGAGATGGCCAGAATAGGACATATCTTCTCACATTTTCCACAGGAGACACAGTCCGCGGCATTGATTTTGGGAAGGTAATTGGTCGTGGCGATGGGCTGCATAGGGCTGAACTTGCGTACTGCCTCCAGGGCCTCGCAGCAGCAGCCGCAGCAGTTGCACATGAAGGCAGGGTGCTCGCGGACATTTTCGCCCATCTGGACCAGGTTATAGCCATAGGACATCTCCAGGATCTCCTTTGCCTCCACTTTGTCGATTGGTCGGGTGTAGCCACCGTGTTCGGCAAGAGAGCGCGCTACATTGCCGAAGGTCAGGCAGGTCTCCATGGGAGCATTCAGCTTGCAGGGGACGCCCAGATGGTAGTTTTTGTGGCGGCAGAAGCAGGTGCC
>ONXK01000049.1 GCA_900321785.1 uncultured Lachnospiraceae bacterium
TTCTCATACATCCGGACAGAATCCCGGTTCTTTTTTTTCTTTTGATCTGTATATCCTTTCCTGCGGCGGCCGGGCCTTCCGGCAAAAAAAGCGGCTGCAATAGCAGCAATTCCGAATGCTGCGAGGATCATCGACACTGCAGCCGGCAGTTTCGAAGATGTTCCGCCGGCAGCTCTCAATCCTGCAGCGATCAAAAGCAGCGCGGCACCTGTCAGAAAGGGCAGCATTCTCCCCCGGGAAAACCTATGCGCTGCATCATCGTGACCCAAAGTCTCCGGGCGTCCTTCGCAGGATGTTCCCGTTTTCTTTTCCGCCCTCTTCATGTTTTTTCCCGGTAAAGAATCATGTCGGAATCTGTCTTCGAGAATATTCAGTCTCTCCTGCTCTTCTTCAGTGAGCATCTGTACCTGCATACGTTCTTCCAGCCGTTCGATCTCCCGGCAGCTTTGCAGAAGGAGATCCGCCTCTGCGCGCGATGGGATGCGGCCCGGAAAAAATGCCGATGCTGTCTGCATTCCTTCACTTCGGCGTAAGTTTGTCCTGTAAAGGCTCTGCCAGATCTTATGCTTTGCCTGAATGCTCTGATCGGCCCTTTCCATATCTGCCGCATTTTCCTGGTTTTGTTCCGCCGCGGAAATCGCTTCTTCAAGACGCTGCTGCTCGTTTTCCAGTTCGCTCTTTTTGCGATCCAGTTCGCTCTTTTTTTGATCGCATAAGGCAATGCTCTCTTCGATTCCGGCGGATGCCGCCGTACTTCGTTCCAGTTCTTCGATCCGTTCCTCCAGACGGTGAATCCTGCCGGAAGCACGCCTGGGCGTCAGGCGGTTGGCCGCTTCTTTCAGCCTCTTCTGCGCGGACGCATAGCTTTCCATATCACCCGCATTCCGGGCAAGATCAGTGATAAGAGCATTCACATCATCGGTCGGCCTCGTCCGACAATCCTGCTGGGCGGTAAAAACGGTTCGCACAAAAGATTCCCGGTCAACCCGGAACAGTTCTTTCCCTAAATCCGGGGAATAGTCAAAGCTGGGGAGGTTGGTCTCCAGATCCCGCAGATCAAATTCGTCCTGTGATTCCCGTTCTCCGAAAAGCCGGGCAGCTTCGTAGATTCTTCCGCCGGCTTCAAAGACGAGCCGCCCTCCGAACACGCCTCCCTGCCAGGGTCTGTACGCCGCACGGGCATTCATGGCGGAAAAACCGGCTTCTGCGGAAAGTGTCTGCCCTCTTTTCCCTTTTGAAGGCAGTCCATAGAACATCGCCAGAAGGAAGGCTGCGAAAGTACTCTTTCCCCAGCCGTTCTCCCGACAGATCACATTGACTCCGTCTGTAAATATGTAATCAAATTCATGCAGGCATCCAAAGTTCTCTACATGACAGGAAATCAGTCTCATCAGCAAACTCCCGGAAATATCTCACGTTTCAGGCGGCGCTGTATCTATTTCGCGCTTGAAAGAAAAGATGCTCAAAAACAATACACTGTACAATCAGAGGCACTCTCATTACAATTTATTGTATAATACCACAACAGAAACAGCCGCATAAACGGTAAAGGCCTAAACGGTAAAAGGACATAAATATTCAAGACCCGCCTGCGAGTCTTGCGCGATGAGATAGAAAGGGAACCCTTCATGAGAAAAATCACTGGCAGAAAAACCCGGATCACCTCCAAAGCACAAACACACTCTGCAGATCAGAACGGCTTTTCGTGCCGCCGTTCCTTTTTCGGCAGAACCGCCCTGCTGTGGAAAAACAGACGTCTGCAGATGCCGCTTTCCAAAAACAGACGTCTGCAGATGCCGCTTCCCAAAAACCGGCGGCCGCCGCTGATCATGCTGACGCGGCTGCTTCCACCGGGGCGGCTGCTTCCGCCGACACAGCCCCTGCATCGCAGACCGCACAGTCTGCCGAGCCGGCAGGGGATACGGGAACAGGGGCAGTTGCTGCACAAGAGCCCCGAAAACTCAGATACATTGATGCCTGGGATGAGTGGCATACCATGGAGGTCGACCCTGACGTCAAGGCGTCTGTATATGACGCGTCCCTGTTCGTCCATCCTGAAGAGAATCCTCAGTGGGTAGTTTATACCGGAGATGGCTATGAATGTCTGCAGGGGATCGACGTCTCCGAGCATCAGGGCACGATAGACTGGCAGGCTGTTGCGGACGCGGGCTATCGTTTTGCTTTTATCCGCGTGGGTTACAGGGGATACGGCGAAGCCGGTACACTGCAGGAAGATGCCATGGCTGTGGAAAATCTGCGCGGGGCAAAAGAGGCCGGACTGTTTGTCGGCACATATTTCTTTTCCCAGGCTCTGAACGAAAAAGAAGCCTCCGAAGAGGCTTCCCTGGCAGTCAGTGTCATTGAGAAGTCAGGTGTCGAGCCGGACCTTCCCCTGATGTACGATCCCGAGCTTATACGGGATGACCAGGGCCGGGCCAATGAGATCACGAGGGATCAGGTCGCCCTGAATACAAAGGCTTTCCGTGAGACGGTCGAGGCCTCCTCATCCTGCAGGGCGGACATCTATTCCAACCTGCCCTGGGAACATCACTATTTTGACACAGCTACAATGAATTCCTTTGATATCTGGTATGCGGATTATGAACCGCAGCCCCAGACGGATCTCAATCTCTGGCTTCGGTAAAAAGATCCCGCGGGCAAAACCTGTATGCTGAAAACTGCGCGTCATTACTTCTTTACAGCAGTTCCTCGCCGTCCATAGCTCTGAAGCCGCAGCGGATCACTGCCGTTTTGTCTTCCGGGGGGACTGACGGATCCGCCATCACCATGCGGACATATTCTCCGCGCAGAGACTGGTCATATAAATAGTCTTCAATATTGATCCGAAGTGTCGTCGCGTCGCGAAGGCGCGAGAAAAAGAACTTCGACTCCAGGCTCATACGCAGATAGCCGATATCTTTTTCGCAGTCCACATCCAGTTCCCCGCACAGGGTCATATCCGCCATATCGCTGTTCGTACAGCCTGCGGCGCGGATCGTGTCCTCCATCAGGTCCTTCATCTGCGCCGTTGTCAGGCATCCTGTCACATCTGTCTGCAGCGCGTACAGGGTCCGCCGTGCAAAGGGGACAAAACGGTGTGTCATCGCACCCGTCTTTTCATCAATCTCCAGCAGGACGAAACCGTGGGGTCCGCATTCATCAAATCCGCGCCCTTCCAGGCATCCCGGATAGCAGTAGACACCTCTGCTGTCCAGGGGTGCCTTTTTATATGCGTGTATATGACCGAGGGCGAGATAATCGATCCCCCGTCCCCGCAGGCCGGGAATACTGACCGTGCCGGCATAGCCGCTGCCTTTTTCCTTTCTTTCGGATATGCCCCCCGGACGGCTCCCCGATTCCTGTCCGTGGAGCATGACGATATTGAAGCAGGCCGGATCTCCGGCCTTCTTTCCCATCATAATAGGTCTTCCAGCGGTTCCCGAACAAATAGAGATTGGGAAGACTCCGGGCTTGCACCGGTCCGCTGCTTCCAAGGCAGTCCCCGGTATCATGATTTCCCCGCAGATAATAAAAGCGGATCTGCGGATGCGTTTTGATCACGGACAGTACCGTATTGGCCGCAAGCTGCGAGACAGTATCCCTGTCAAAGAGGTCTCCTGCGATCAGGATCACCTCCACGTCGTTTTCGGCCGCATATCCGGCAAGCCGCTCGAAATTGTGCAGCAGTTCATCCCGCCGGCGCCTTGCAAGATCTCTGTCCAGATGGGTATGAAGTTTTGAATCCAGATGCAGATCCGCGCAATGAATGATCTTCATAAGTCTGCTTCCTGTAATCTCCCGGCTTACGGGTTTTCTGCTTCAAGACCCGCTTGCGAGTCTTGCGTGCCGGATGCGGGTTGCCGTCACTCGCCAAGGGCAGGGATACGCATGTAGTGAGGATATCCGACCACATCTGTGCGCTCTGAATGCCCAAAAGTCCCAGAAAGCGGGGCAGGATGAGGAGGATCGGTATATAAAAAAGACCGCTTCGCAGTGTCGCCAGAAAGGAAGCCTCCCTGCTGCGGCCCACGCTCTGGAACATCATATTGGACGCAATACTGAACGACTGGAAAAATACAGCGACGCACTGAAAACGCAGCGCCGTGGCGCCGATCTCCACGACCCTGGGATCGTCCCGGAAAACGCGTACGACAGCATCCGGCGCGATCATCCCCAGTATCCCCAATGTACCCAGAATAACCATTCCCAGCTGCACGGTAAAAAAGAAAGCTTTTCGCAGACGCGCATATTTTTTTGCGCCGTAATTGAAGGCGGAGACCGGCTGGAATCCCTGGCCGATTCCGATCATAGCAGAACCGATAAACATCGTGATCCGCCCCACGATCGACATGGCGGCGATCGCGGCATCCCCGTAAGGCATGGCACAGTTGTTGAGCGCCATCGTTGAAATACTGTTGAGCATCTGGCGGATCAGGCTCGGAAAACCTACCCGGAGGATCCGCAGCAGATCTCTGTAATCTCTGGAAAAATAGCGGATGGAGATCCGGCTGATCGACCTGTGGGAAAGGAACATGTACAGCAGGATCCCGAAGCTGATATACTGCGAAACAGCCGTCGACAGACCGGCGCCGTCAATTCCCAGACCCAGACCGAACATCAGGATCGGATCGCCGACCATGTTCAGGACACCGCCGGTCACCAGGCCTGCCATGGCCAGGACTGCCTTTCCCTCATAACGCATGACATTGTTCAGGACACAGCTGCACATCAGCGCAGGGCCCGAAAGCAGGATGTATACAGCGTAAGTGCTGGAATAGGGAAGGATGGTATCCGTACTTCCCATCAGCCGCATCAGCGGAGCGAGTCCGATCAGGCAGATCACCGTCAGCAGGATGCTGAAGCCGGCGGCTGTAAAAAAAGCTGTGGACAGCAGGCGGTCCGCCGCATCTCTGTCCCCCTGTCCCAGATGCACACTGATCTGACTTCCGGCACCGTGTCCCAGCATAAATCCGAAAGCCTGGATGATGGACTGAACACCCAGCACGATGCCGATTGCCGCGCTGGCGCTGGTTCCCAGCTTTCCCACAAAGTAGGCGTCCACCAGATTGTAGATCATGGTGATCATCATGCTGATGATCGTGGGGACTGCCAGCTTCGGGATCAGCTTTTCCACCGGTGTCAGCACCAGTTTTTCATATTGAAGGCGTTCTTTCTCACTCATCATCTGCTCTTTCTGATATTACTTTCTTCGCAGTTCATAAAGGTCTGTCCTGCGATGGGCCAGAAGCGGAAGTTCCCTTCGCACTTTGTCAACATAGTCGAGGTCAAGTTCCACAATACGGATTCCTTCTTTTTCATCCATCTGCATAAGAACAGTCCCCCAGGGATCCACCGCGATGGAATGTCCCCAGGAAATGTAGCTGCTGTCCATATCGCGGGCGGGCGCAGTGCCGATCACATAGCATTGACTCTCAACAGCCCTCTGGCGGAACATGAGCTCCCAGTGGGCAGGACCTGTCGTCATATTAAAGGCCGCCGGCACCAGGATGATCTTCGCCCCGTCCTGCGCCATCAGGCGGGCTGTCTCCGGAAAACGGAAATCATAACAGATACACAGACCGATTTTCCCAAACGCTGTATCAAAACAGCCGATCTTTTCTCCTGCGGAGAGTGTATCCGACTCTTTAAAGCTCTGTCCTCCCTCAACATTGATATCGAAGAGGTGGGCCTTGCGGTGCTTTCCGATCTGCTGCCCGTCAGGCCCGAATACATAGGCTGTATTGTAAACACGTCTGCCGGAAACCGTCTCCACCAGTTCCGGCATACTGCCGGCCGACAGATAGATGCTGTGCTGTTTGGCCAGCGAAGAGAGTGCCTGCCAGGAAGGCCCGCCCTCCGCTTCCGCATACATGGGAAAATTTCCGGTCTCATAAGGGCAGGCAAACATCTCCGGAAGCGTGACAAGATCCGCGCCCTCCGTCTGCCCTGCCGCAAGGATTCTTTCCAGCTGCAGGATATTTTTTTCTTTTTCCGTATAAACTTTTGTCTGCAAAATGGCGGCTTTGAGTTTCATTTCTACCTCCCTTGCCGGGCGTCCTGACGCGGCAGCAGCACTTGCGGTGTATATGTCCATATATATCAGCGGTAAAAGGTCATGCCGTTAGGGCCGCGCCGGCGGCACAGACAGCAGATCATCTTCTGTATTTTTCTTCCTTTGCGATCCGTTCCTCCATCTTCCGGACGACCCAGTCATGAAAACCGGTTGAAATATAGACAAAGCCGAGGATCATAAATCCCTGCGGGAAGATAAAAAAGCCCATGACCGCAATAATGATATTGATCAAACGTGAACGGGGGCCATATGCCCGCAGTAAGAGCAGCAGAGCGATATAGCCGAAACAGAGCAGGTACATGTAGCTGCACAGTGTCCCGATCTGTCCGATCACACGGACGATCTCCTGCCTGCCGGTCATTTCAGGCATGGCCAGCGAGGATCCGTAGAGCGCAAAGAAGAGGAAGGCGACAAAGCCGGTCCAGCGCGGTGGATAATAGGAAGTGATCGGTGCGGGCTTCTGGATCTGAAAGCGCAGACGCCGCAGGATCAGCAGACTGAGCCGGCAGACGATAAATCCCTGCATGACGCCCATGAAGATCATGGATACGAGGAAAATCCGCAGCAGCGTATCCTGCTGCAGCAGCAGGTCGATGGACTGCATCTGGGCATCTGTCATTCTGCCGCCGGCTTTTTCGATGGCTTCGCGCATCGCGGTCTGCATCATCTCGATATCCTCCTGCAGGTTAAAGCCGAACAACGATGCCAGAACGACACTGCTCAAAACATTGGAAACAGCGCTCAGCCCCATCACCAGGAGCATAGTCTTATTGCTGTCGCGCTTTGCATGCAGACAACTCCCATAGACAAGGCCGATGAAGGACTGTGTGACCGCATAGAAGGCAGATGTGAAAATTCCGCAGAAAATAGAGATCAGGACCGTACACGCAAATACCGGAAGGCTGTCCTTCCATCCATACCTGGCGGAAAAAGCCACCATCGGGATCGGAAACAGGAAGAGAAAGGTCTCCTCCAGCATTCCCCCGGTCTGTCTGTTAAGCAGGAGCATAACTCCGAAAATGGCAACCAGCAGCGCCCCAAATGTCAGTTTTTGTGTATTTTCATTCATGATGCTTTATGATGTCCTCCTTCAGGGGAGCCAGAATCACATTCCAGGCCTGCATAAGCCGTTCCATATTCCAGGCTGCATTGGCAGGACTTGTGGAAGGCAGAATGACCGCCTTTGCACAGTCGCCATAGGCCTCGCACAGCGGTTTTTCCTGATATTTTTGATAGAGCTTCCCGGCCGTCTGTCCGTTCACATAGATCTGCCGGATCTGCGCGGCATCCAGAATCCTGCGAAGGTCGTTTGGAACCGCATTGCGGATACTTGCATCCGACGATCCCCGAATCTCACAGGATGCGATCACATCCCATACCGCGATTCTGTGTGAAAGCAGGAAATCTCTTTTCTGCGGTACGGTCTCCGGAAGAGGAGCCCCTGTCATCGTGCTGAGCAGCTTCCAGAAACGGTTCTGCGGGTGCCCGTAAAAAAAGGCCGTCTCACGGGATTTTACAGAGGGAAAACTCCCCAGGATCAATATTCTTGAATCTTTATTGTACAGCGGCGGAATCGGATGCAGGATCCGCTGATGCTCTTCGGGCAGAAGCCGTTTTGCGCAGTTGGAACCTGCCGTTTCCTGCCGACAAATCATCTGATAATTATTATAAGATAATACGGCATCCTTTTGCCAAGTTCAACTGCCGCGATTTCTGCTATAATAGCGATAGTTGACATTGTTATCTGGTCACGGTGTGACCAGATAACGACATTACATCTGCGCGGTTCTTCCACGAAAACGGAGGCTCCTGTTTATGAAAAGACAATGGTGGCATGACAAGGTCGCTTATCAAATCTATCCCAAGAGTTTCTACGACTCGGATGGCGACGGCATCGGAGACATCCCCGGCATTATCGAAAAACTCGACTATCTCAAAGACCTGGGGGTGGACATAATCTGGCTCTCGCCGGTCTACCGGTCCCCTCTGGCCGACCAGGGATATGATATCTCCGATTACTACAATATTGACCCCCGCTTCGGCACAATGGAGGACATGGACCGCCTCCTTGCAGAGGCCAAAAAGCGGAATCAGCATATCGTTATGGATCTGGTCGTAAACCACTGCTCTGATGAACACGAGTGGTTCCAAAAAGCATGCCGGGATCCGGAAGGGGAATACGGACAATATTTCTACCTCCGTAAGCTGAAAAAGGCGGATAAAGCCGGCACAATGCAGAAAGATGCTGGTCCGGACTACTCCGTCTGCTCTCCGGACGGATATGTTCTCCCCTGCAACTGGCGTTCTTATTTCGGCGGACAGGTCTGGGAAAAGCTGCCCGGTCACGAAGACTGGTTTTATCTGCATGTTTTCCACAAAAAGCAGCCCGACCTCAACTGGGAGAACCCGAAGGTCCGCGAAGAGATCTACAGGATGATCAACTGGTGGCTGGACAAGGGGCTGGCCGGCTTCAGGATCGATGCCATTATCAATATCAAAAAAGTCCTGCCCTTCTGCAACTACGCACCGGACCGTCCTGACGGCCTCTGCGACATCAGCCGCATGCTCCGTGATGCCTCCGGCGTCGGCAGCTTCCTGGGAGAAATGCGGGACCGCACATTTGCACCGCATCAGGCCTTTACGGTCGGTGAAGTCTTCAACGAAAAAGAGGGAGAACTGCCCGCCTTCATAGGAGATCACGGCTATTTTTCCTCTATGTTTGATTTTTCGGAAACGGTATGGGGGAATTCGCCCGCAGGCTGGCATAAGCATAAAGGGATCACCCCTGACAACTACAGAAGCTGCCTCTTCTCAATGCAGCAGAAGACCGCCGGAATCGGCTTTATCTCCAACATCATCGAAAACCACGACGAGCCGCGGGGTGTCAGCCGCTATATTCCTCCCGAAGATATGCAGAGCATGCCCGAAGAGATGCGCATTGCAGCAAAAAAAGCTCTCGCCACGATCTACTTTTTTGTTAAAGGCCTGCCCTGGATTTATCAGGGACAGGAGATCGGAATGGAAAATATTCCTTTTAACAGCATAGAGGAAGTCGATGATATCGCCTCCCTTGACGCATGGAATGTTATGCGCGGAGAGGGTATCTCCGCAGAGGAGGCATTAGCGGCAGTCGGCCGGCACAGCCGCGACAACGCCCGCACGCCCTTCCAGTGGAGCGCTTCCCCCGGAGCGGGCTTCACGGCAGGCACTCCATGGCTGCGGATCAACCCCGGCTATACAGAGATCAATCTGGAACAGCAGATGCATGATCCCGCCTCCGTATTCAACTACTACAAAAAGCTGACTGCCCTTCGCAAAGATCCGCTCTTTTGCGAGACTCTGATCTACGGAGACTTTGAGCCGTATCTCGAGGATGTCTCCCGCGTCATAGCCTATCTGCGGCGCGCAGCCGGACAGACCATCCTGGTCCTTTCCAATTACTGCAAAGAGACCCGTTCTCTTCCGCTGCCCGCACCGGTCAAAAAGGTCCTTCTGGACAACTGCGCCGGCAGCCCTCTGCAGATCACGGAGAAAGATGTCGTCCTTACCGGCTACAGGACGCTGGTAATGGAAATGTTAAACGGAGGATCCTTATGTTACAGTTTTTCCACACCGGCTCTTTGACAAAATACTCCCCGGATACCATTTCCGCTGCCGGCAGCAGCACTGCCCCCGCCTCCAGTGATATTTACGGAGGCGAGCGCGAAAAACTGGAAGAAATACTCCGGCTCCTGCTCTCCCGCGTCGACGAAATACGGGACGTGTTCCGGGCAGCGGAAGATGACAACGACCCTGTTGAACACTGCCTTGGCAGGATCAAGAGTGATGAGAGCATGCGGGAAAAGTGCCGCCGGAATAACCTTCCGGAGACAGCTGCTTCCGCGCTGCAGGAGATTCACGATGCCATCGGCATCCGGGTGGTCTGCGCATTTTTAAACGATGTATATATGATCCGCGACCGTCTTCTCAGCTATGATGATATTGAATTGATCCGGGAAAAGGACTATATCCGCCACGCAAAGCCCAACGGCTATCGCAGTCTGCATCTGATCGTGCGTGTAGAAGGCAGATACTACGCCGAATTCCAGCTTCGTACCATTTCCATGGATACCTGGGCGGCGCTCGAACACCACATGAAATACAAAAAGAAGGTGTCCGACAATACAGGCCTTCTTGTCAACGAGCTCAAACGCTGTGCCGATGAGCTCGCTTCCACAGATATATCCATGCAGACACTCCGCGATATGATCCGCGCGGAGCAGTCTGTCTGAAACACTACGAATGGAGATCAAGATGATTAAAGTATTACTTGCAGAAGATACCGCAGATCTGAATCGTGCCCTCTCGGCTATTCTGACGCACGAGGGCTATGATGTCACAGCAGTCTTTGACGGAGAAGAGGCTCTGACCTGTCTGCGCACAAATGCTTATGACGCAGTCATACTCGATATTATGATGCCCAAAAAAGACGGGTTGGAAGTCCTTTCGTCAATGCGGGCAGAAGGAAACAACTCTCCTGTCCTGCTCCTGACCGCAAAGGCAGAAGTGGATGACCGCGTCAACGGCCTGGATGCAGGCGCAGATGACTACCTGACCAAGCCCTTCGCCATGAAAGAACTGCTGGCGCGCATCCGCTCCATGACCCGGCGCCGCAGCAGCTACAGCGGCGGGGAACTCAGGATCGGCGATCTCACCCTCAATGCAGAGAATTTTGAACTGCGCGCAGAAAACTCTGTCCGCCTCTCCATCAAGGAATTTGAACTCATGCAGCTCCTGATGAAAAATGCCGGCAAGCCCCTGAAAACATCGTTCCTGCTCCAGCATGTATGGGCAAATGATACCGGCACCGGTGAAGAGACTGTCTGGCTGTATATTTCCTACCTGCGCAATAAGCTCAATGCGGTTGCCTCACATGTTTCCCTGGAAGGTACACGGGGCGAAAGCTTCTCTCTTGTCAACCATCAATAATACCGATAATGATGAAAGTACTCTGGAACGGAGAATACTATGGACACGTTGGCAATCCGCAAACTCCGCACAAATTTCATATTAATCGCCATGCTCTCCTTTATAGCCGTTATGGTCTTTACCGGCGGCCTGATCAACATCACCAACAATCTGGAGATCCGCCGCAATATGTCCAGAACACTGGACTACATTATTGAAAATGAAGGTGATCTTCCCGAACCGGAGGAAAGCAGCGAATCAGAGCTCTCCTCTGATGAAAGCGATACCTTCCTGCAGCTTTCTCCGGAATTACGCTATTCCACCCGCTATTTTGCAGTTCTCTATGACGCAGGCGGGCAGGTGGAAGAGATCAAGCTCAGTCACATTCACTCAGTGGACCGGGAAAGTGCTGTTCAACTGGCAGACACTATTCTGGAACACGATGCAGCATTTGGAACGATCGGAAAAAACTATTTTTTTAAAACCGCTATGTATGAAGACGGCCGTTTCATTGTCGTTGTTATGGACGCCTCGATGCTGATCAACCTCAATAGCAGCATCATTCATTCCACTGTAATGATCTGCGGAGTCGGATTGCTGCTGACCTTCCTTGCCGTCTTTGCCGCTTCCGGAAGAATGATCCGGCCGGAGATTGAAAATGCCCGCCGCCAGAAGATGTTCATCACCAACGCCAGCCACGAACTCAAGACCCCTCTGGCGGTCATCCGTGCCAATACAGAGCTGGAAGAACTGATGAACGGAGAGACAGAGTGGACACAGTCGACGCTGCGGCAGGTTGACAGGCTGAACGGACTGATTCAAAATCTGGTCATGATCGCCCGCGCCCAGGAAAAAGAAGAACCGGGCATCCGCGGTGATATAGATGCCTCTGCAGCCATTCTTGATACTGTAACCCCCTACGAATCCATGGCCCTGCAGCAGGAGAAGACGCTGACCACAGATATCGTACCGGATATTCATATGAATGCCGTCGAGAGCAGGATTCGTCAGCTCACCGTCATTCTCATTGATAATGCATTCAAGTACTGTGATGAAAAAGGACTTGTCCACATAACCTTCTCCAGGACCAGGATTGGGCGTCAGGCGCGCCTGACAGTCTCCAATTCCTATGCTGCAGGAAAGGATGTTGATTTCAGCCGCTTCTTCGAACGCTTTTATCGCGAGGATACTTCCCACACCGCTAATGAAAACGCCGGGGGATACGGCATAGGTCTGTCCATTGCCGAAAGCATCTGTACCCAGTACAAGGGCAGTATCCGCGCGTCCTGGAAAGACGGAATCATCACTTTTACCTGTGTTCTTGGCTTGTGAGGTCTTGTGTCGTCAGGCGCCCTCCTCGTTACAGCTCAGGGGCCCGCTGCGGAGGAAATGAATGCGGTTTGAGCACGACTACGTCACAAATCTTGAATATAAGGTCCGCGCCCAGAACATGTAACATTACGCGCGGTTGACGAAAAAAAGCCGTCTGGTTATAATGAACAAAGCCGTCAGTTCAACAAGGCCTGACGGCTTTATCTTTTTAAGCCGCAGGCGGTATAAAAAGAAAATGAATTTCAATTTTTTAAAGGGGGTTTACTACTTCATGAATGCTCTAAAAAACATTGCAAAAAAGTATTCCGAAACCAGTTTGATCCTTCGGATCGCGATCGGAATCGTTGTCGGCGCCATTCTTGCCGCAGCAATTCCTCAGGCGTCCTTCATCGGGATCTTCGGTGACCTGTTTGTCGGCGCCCTGAAGGCAATTGCTCCGGTCCTGGTCGCCGTGCTCGTCATGAGCTCTCTGTGCCAGGGCTCTTCCAAGCTCGACCGCCGCTTCGGACTGGTCATCTTCCTGTACATGCTCACCACATTCCTGGCAGCTTTTATCGCAGTTCTCTTCAGCTTTGCTTTCCCGCAGACGCTGGATCTGGCTGTTGAAAGCGCAGAGCAGGCGGCTCCCGGGGGTCTTGGAGAAGTCCTCTACAACCTTCTCATGAACATCATTGTCAACCCGCTTCAGGCTACGGTCAGTGCCAACTACATGGGCATCCTCTTCTGGTCCGCGGTCCTGGGCATGGCGCTCAAGGGTTTCGCCTCTGACACAACCAAGCAGTTCCTCAGCGATATCGCCGAAGCCGTCTCTCAGGGCGTGCGCTGGATCATCAACCTCGCCCCCTTCGGTATCTGCGGTCTGGTTTTTTCCACTGTCACCGGCAGCGGTTTCAAGGCCTTCATGGGTTACGGAAAGCTCCTTGCCGTACTGGTCGGCTGCATGCTGACTGTCTCCCTGATCATCAACCCGATCATTGTCGGATTCATCCTCAAGACAAATCCCTATCCGCTGGTATGGAAATGCCTGCGTGAAAGCGGATTCACCGCCTTCTTCACCAGAAGTTCCGCCGCAAACATTCCTGTCAACATGGAACTCTGCGAAGAACTGGGTCTGGATAAAGACGTCTATTCCGTCTCCATTCCTCTGGGCGCAACCATCAACATGGACGGCGCCGCCATCACGATCACTGTTATGACACTGGCTGCCGCCAATACGGTCGGCGTTAATGTGAGTTTCGGAACCGCCCTGGTTCTGTCCGTTCTCTCCGCACTTGCAGCCTGCGGCGCATCAGGCGTTGCCGGCGGCTCTCTCCTTCTGATCCCCATGGCCTGCTCCCTGTTCGGTATCTCCCAGGATGTCGCCATGCAGGTCGTCGGCGTCGGCTTCATCATCGGCGTCGTTCAGGACAGTGTCGAGACCGCACTTAACTCCTCCGGCGACGTTATCTTCGCAGCCACTGCCGAGTATGCGGAGTGGCGTAAACAGGGCCGTCCCCTGCCGGATTTCCTCGGCGGAAGCAAGAGTCAGAAAGCCCCCAGGCGCAAAGGCAAATACAGCAGATAATCCTGGTAAAACATAATCCTGTCAAAAAGCATCCGGAGTGATCAGTCCGATGACTTCTGAGGTGTGAAGAACAAAAAACAGTTCCCTGTGATGATCACCATGATCACAATCTTCACAGGGAACTGTTTTTATGATTATTATTTTCTATGCCTGTTTTCTGCTCTTCTATCTGTTCTGCTTTCCGGCATTTTACTCTCATTTATGTTTTATTCGCAGGCGGTTGGAAACAATGATCGCACAGGATGCATCCCCGGTAATATTCAGAGTTGTACGCCCCATATCAAAGATCCGGTCTACGCCTGCAACAAGAGCAACTCCGTCAATGGGCAGTCCGACAGAAGCGAGTACCATGGCAAGCATCACCATGCCCGCTCCGGGAACCCCTGCGGTGCCAATCGAAGCAAGTGTGGCCGTCACGACAATGGAAGCCATCTGGGTCAGGGAAAGATGAATTCCATAGCAGGAAGCAATAAACACAGCACAGACACCCTGGTAAATCGCCGTTCCATCCATATTGATGGTGGCGCCCAGAGGCAGCACAAACGACGTTACCTCACGGCTTGCACCGAGTTTTTCCGTGCATTCCATATTTATGGGAAGTGTTCCCACGGAAGAAGCACTGGAAAAGGCAAACAGGATGGCCGGCATCATTCCCTTGAAAAAACGGGCCGGGCTGACGCCGCCCAAAGTACGCACCGTCATAGAATAAATGCATACCGCATGCAGCAGAAAGCCTATATATGCCGTGAGCAGAACCATAGCCAGCGAACCGATCACTTTGGGTCCGTTGGCGGCAATGACCGGACAGAGCAGGCAGAACACACCGACCGGTGACAGATACAGGATCATTTCCATCACTTTCATAAAAATGTCGTTCCACAGGTTGATTCCTTCAACTGCTTTTTCGGCTTTCTCCCCCAAAAGGATTATGGCAAAACCGATAAACAGCGCCATGACAATGACCTGCAGCATGACCCCTTCGGTAATCGGCGTCAGAAAATTTGATGGAAAAACATTGACCAGCACTTCCATGGGAGGAACGGAATCCGGAGCACTGTAGGATAATTCTCCGGTGGTAAGCACCGGGTAGAATCTCCTGAAAATATTGGCAAGCGCAAGACCGATCACCGTAGCAGCTGCAGTCGTGCACAGATAGTACAGGACCGTAAACCCTCCGATCAATCCGACTTTTCTGATGTCACGAAGCGAAACCACTCCCGACATGATTGAGAAAAGCACGATCGGTCCGACAATAAATTTCACCAGGTTCAAAAAGATCGTGCCGAAGGGTTTGATATAATTCTCTGCAAAATCCACATGGTTCTGCAGCAGGAGACCTGCAATAACCGCAAGCACCAACGCAATAAAAATCTTCATCGCCAGAGGCACAGGCTTCTTTTCTGCCTTTCTTTTTTTTTGCATCATACCTTCCTCCACAGACTTTATGCCAGACCGGTAAGTACAAGATACAGATCTTCTGTAGCCGACTGAAACATTATTAACGAGGTTCTTCTCAAACAGCTTTATATAAAATATAAACATTTTCCGCCAAAATCACAACATCCCTGCAATTTCCGAAACGTCATTCTAAAATGGCGCGAAAAAAGCCCCCTTTTACCCGCCGTCTCTTTTTGGGAAGAATAAGACATACGGATAAAAAGAGGGCTTTGATCTGAGCACACCACAACTGAAGGCAGATCCGGACAGAAGGCGCTCAGCATACGCAATCCGGTCCGGTCAGAATCATCCAGTCCTTTTCCTGTTTATGCATTCACCTTGGGAAGCTTTGCAACAGAGGCGGCAATCTGCTCATCTGTAGGGATTTCATCTGTCATCAGGCCGTCATTGTACTTCTGATATGCGACAAGGTCGAAATAACCCGTGCCGGTCAAGCCGAAGACAATGGTCTTCTCCTCACCGGTCTCTTTGCATTTGAGAGCCTCATCGATCGCAACGCGGATGGCGTGGGAGCTCTCGGGGGCGGGGAGGATTCCTTCGACACGCGCAAACTGCTCTGCTGCCTCAAAGACGCTGCTCTGCTCGACGCTCACTGCTTCCATATAGCCGTCATGGTAGAGCTGAGAGAGGGTTGTGCTCATACCGTGGAAGCGCAGACCGCCGGCATGGTTGGGGGAGGGAATGAATCCGCTTCCCAGTGTGTACATCTTGGCGAGCGGGCAGATCATGCCGGTGTCGCAGAAATCATAGGCAAAAGTGCCGCGGGTGAAGCTGGGGCAGGAAGCAGGCTCGACCGCAATAATGCGGTAGTCAGCCTCTCCGCGCAGCTTTTCACCCATGAAGGGAGCGATCAGGCCGCCCAGGTTGGAGCCGCCGCCGGCGCAGCCGATGATCATGTCTGGTTTGATTCCGTATTTATCCAGTGCGATTTTGGTCTCCAGACCGATCACGGACTGGTGCAGCAGGACCTGGTTCAAAACGCTGCCCAGAACATAACGGTAACCGGGATTCTTTGTGGCGACTTCCACAGCCTCGGAGATCGCGCAGCCAAGGCTTCCGGTCGTGCCCGGATGCTCTGCCAGGATCTTTCTGCCGACTTCGGTCGTCTCAGAGGGAGACGGAACGACAGAGGCGCCATAGGTGCGCATCACTTCGCGGCGGAAAGGTTTCTGCTCATAGGAAACTTTGACCATGTAGACCTTGCAGTCGAGGTCAAAATAGGAGCAGGCCATAGACAGGGCTGTGCCCCATTGTCCGGCACCGGTCTCTGTCGTCACGCCCTTGAGGCCCTGCTTCTTGGCATAATATGCCTGGGCGATGGCGGAATTGAGCTTGTGGCTGCCGCTGGTATTGTTTCCCTCAAACTTGTAATAAATCTTTGCCGGTGTCTGCAGCTTTTCCTCCAGGCAGTAGGCGCGGACCAGAGGTGAGGGACGGTACATCTTGTAGAAGTCACGGATCTCCTGCGGAATCTCGATGAAAGGAGTCGTCTCATCCAGTTCCTGGGCAACCAGCTCCTCACAGAAAATCGGTGCCAGTTCCTCTGCCTTCAAGGGCTGGAGCGTCCCGGGATTGAGGAGCGGCGCGGGCTTATTCTTCATATCCGCGCGCAGATTATACCAGCTCTTAGGCATCTCGTCTTCGTTGAGATAGATCTTGTAG
>ONXK01000087.1 GCA_900321785.1 uncultured Lachnospiraceae bacterium
ATCAGCGGAACAGAGAACCGGAGATGATGAGCTTCTGGATCTCGTTGGTGCCTTCGTAGATCTGGGTGATCTTGGCATCACGCATCATGCGCTCAACATGGTACTCTTTCATGAAGCCGTTGCCGCCCATAAACTGGGTTGCCCATGTGGTCATTTCCATAGCGGCATCTGTGCAGGCGAGTTTCGCCATAGCAGCCTGGATGGTGTAGCGGCCTTCGTCGTGTGCAGCAACTGCATTGTAGAGAAGAAGCTCTGCGGACTGGATCTGGGTTGCCAGCTCAGCCATCTTGAATGCAAGGTACTGGTTCTTGCAGATGGGCTTGCCGAACTGCTCACGCTGTTTCATGTATGCAACAGCTGCCTCGAAAGCGCCCTTGGCAATACCAAGGCCCTGTGCAGCAACGCCGATACGGCCGCCGTCAAGAGTCTTCATAGCCAGCTTGAAGCCCTCTCCGGGTTTTGCGATCATCTGCTCAGCGGGAACTCGGACGTTCTCCAGATGCATCTCGGAGACCTGTGCCTGACGGATACCCATCTTGTTCTCGACACGGCCTACGGTAAATCCGGGTGTTCCCTTCTCAACGACGAATGCAGCCATGCCCTTGGTTCCAAGAGCGGGATCGGTCAGAGCGTAGATGACTGTGAAATCAGCAACGGGGCCATTGGTGTTGAAGCACTTGGAGCCGTTGATCACCCACTCGTCGCCGTCCTGAACAGCAACCGTCTTGCATCCGGCTGCGTCAGAGCCGGCGCCGGGCTCGGTCAGACCGAAGGAACCGATCTTCTCACCGTAAGTGATGGGCTCGAGGAATTTCTTCTTGATCTCGATGGGAGCAGAAGAATTCATGATGGAGCCGCCGTACAGGGAAGTGTCAACAGAATAGATGATACCGAAAGCAGCATCCACCTTGGAGATTTCCATAACAGCCTGCACATAGCTCATATAGCTGCCGCCAAGGCCGCCGACTTCCTTGGGATAAGGAAGGCCGTAAGCACCGGTCTTGCCGAATTTCTTGAACAGCTCGGTGGGGAACTCGCCCGCTTCGTCGCGCTCAAGAATTGTGGGAGCCAGATCGTTCTTTGCGAAATCCGCTGCCATCTGTTTGATCTTTGCCTGCTCTTCAGTTAACTTGAAATCCATAATATTTCCTTTCCTAAACACTTTATAACATTTTGCCTTGTTAATCCGGACCGGCAATGTCTGCTGCAGTACTTCCCGTGCGCCGTTGATCTGCCTGACCTGCTGTTTTATACCCCTTAAAAATAAAACAGTGGGTTTGTCAGACGCACAGAAACATCTGCAACAGACATCTGCTGTCCGGAGAGTTACCAAAAACATGTTCCGCCGTTCATGAAGTACCTATCCCTGATACATCATGAGGCTTTACAAATTCTATTCGAAATCAACGAAAAATAATTACTTGATGCCCATAGGCTCATCGCGGAAGATACGCTCGTCCATAAGCTTGGGGCCGCCCTCGGGAATGATGGGAGTGAAGTCCATCATGTCAAGGACCTGTGTCTGCAGGTCGATGCCGGGTGCGATCTCGATAAGGTGGATGCCGTCTTTCTCAAGCTTGAAGACTGCACGCTCCGTGATGTACATAACGGGCTGGCCGGTCTTGTTGGCATACTCGCCGGAGAAAGTGATCTGCTCGACAGTATCAATGAGCTTCTTCTGGCGGCCTTCCTGATCGATGATCAGCTTGCCGTCTTCGCAGTGCTCCTTCAGGCCGCCGGCCGTGAAGGTACCGATGAAGAAGACTTTCTTGGCGTTCTGTGTGATGTTGATAAAGCCGCCGCAGCCTGCAAGACGGGGGCCGAACTTGGAAACGTTGATATTGCCGTGCTTGTCGCACTCAGCCAGGCCAAGGAAAGCAAGGTCAACACCGCCGCCATCGTAGAAGTCGAACTGGTAAGGCTGATCCAGGATCGCCTCGACGTTGATGGATCCGCCGAACTTGTTGCCGCCCTGAGGAACGCCGCCGATGGGGCCTGCCTCAACAGTCAGAGTCATGTAATCACCGATGCCCTCTTCGTTCGCAACTGCGGAGACGAATTCGGGAGCGCCGATACCGAGGTTGACGACCTTGTCCGCCTCAAGCTCCATGGCTGCACGACGGCCCATGATCTTCTTGGCACTGAGCTTGGGAGCAGGAATCGCGCCCAGAGGAATGCGGATCTCGCCGGTCATGCTGGGATCATATCCGGGAGTGCCCTGGCACTGGGACTGATCTTCTTCAGACTCTGCAACAACGATCGCATCGACATAGATGCCGGGGATCTTGACAAGACGGGGATCCAGGTTGCCTGCAGCAACGACCTTCTCAACCTGAACAACGACCTTACCGCCGCAGTTGTGAACTGCCTGTGCGATGGAAGTTGCTTCGCAGGTAGCGCACTCACGCTCCAGAGTCACATTTCCGTGCTCGTCTGCGAATGTGCCGCGGATATAGCCGACATCGAGATGGATGGACTTATAGAGCAGTCTTTCTTCTCCTGCGATGTTGACCAGCTCGACGATATCTTCCTTGGTTACGTCATTGAGCTTGCCGCCCTGGAGACGGGGATCGCAGAAAGTATTCATGCCGACATGTGTGATCGTGCCGACTTTGTGGGCAGCGATATCACGCAGCAGTTCGGAAAGAGTACCCTGGGGCAGGTTGTAGGCTTCCAGCTTGTTGTCGAAAATCAGCTTGCCGAGCTCGGGGACCATGTTGTAGTGGCCGCCGATGACTCTCTTGAGCATGCCTTCGTGTGCGAAGTGGTCAGCGCCGCTCCCGTCACGGTTGCCCTGTGCTGCCGCATAGAAAAGTGTCAGATCACGGGGATGGCCGGTCTCCAGAAAGCTCTTCTCCAGAGCCTTGTTGCAGGACTCGGGCATCTCACATGCTACGAAACCGGATGTGATAAAGGTCATGCCGTCCTGAACAAACTTCGCGGCATCTGCTGCGCTGATAATAGGTTTAACTGACATGGTATAAACTCCTTCAAATGATATTCATATGAATCTGTAAACGCAGGTCATTGCCGCAGCATGATTCATCTGCTTAATAATTCGTATGCAAATGCACAGACTATTAAAATGCCGCCGCAGGCGCTTGCAGGAAGGCCTGCGGCGGCATAAATGACACAGTCCATATGGATGGAAAATGCTTACTTAAGTTTCTTCAAAAGAAGTACTCTTCAGGAATTATTTGCCGAGGAAGTTTTTCTCTTTCCTCTTCTCCAGGAATGCAGTCATGCCTTCCTTCTTGTCATGTGTTGCGAAGGACAGACCGAACATATTCGCCTCAAGCTTCAGGCCTGCATCGAGGTCAACATCAAGACCAACGTTGATTGCCTGCTTAGCCAGAGCGATGCTGTAAGGGGAGCTCTTCATGAAGTGGCCGGCAAGCTTCTTAGCCTCTGCCATGAGCTGATCCTGAGGATAGACATGGTTTACAAGGCCGATGCGCATAGCTTCCTCTGCACTGATCATGATGTCAGCGCCGAAGATGAGCTCTTTCGCGATCTTCTTGTTGGTCAGACGAGGAAGTCTCTGTGTGCCGCCGAAGCCGGGGATGATGCCCAGACCAGCTTCAGGCTGACCGAACTTGGCATTGTCGGAAGCCAGAGTAACGTCGCAAGCCATGGAAATCTCGCAGCCGCCGCCCAGAGCGAAGCCGTTGACTGCAGCGATGGTGGGCTTTTCCATATCCTCAAGGCGCTTGAAAGCAACGCGTGCAAGGAGACCGAAAGTACGGCCTTCGGGAGCAGTGCCGTTGACCATCTCGGAGATGTCAGCGCCGGCAACGAAGGACTTCTGGCCGGAACCGGTCAGAATCAGAACCTTAACATCGGGATTTGCTTCGATCTCTGCAAAGCAGGCATCGAGCTCGGACAGTGTCTCGGTGTTGAGTGCGTTCAGAGCCTTGGGACGATTGATCGTTACGACCGCAATACCATCTTCGATTTCAACCAGTAAGTTCTTGAATTCCATTTTGTTCCTCCTTTGGATTTGTTTGGATTCCTTAAATATTCTTAAGGTTACTCTATTGTTCTGTCATCTTGGATGACACAGCAATTACACTTTAAATGATACACCGTTTTCCCGCTCAGGTAAACGAAAAGAATGGTTTTTCTTACAATCCCATATCATTTCTTTACAACTTAGACCCACCTGAAACGCGAGGTGTTTTTCGCGACAATGCCAGGCTTTGTGATCGCCGCGCGCAAGGTTTCCTACTGCTGCATATACCCTGCCCCGGTGCAGCCGCAGGGCGCGGCTTTTGACCGGAAATGATGATCGCGCGCTGCATATTAATTAGTGCGCTAATTATTCGGTCAAAAAAATATATGTCTGCAACCATTGTCTGTTTTATACTAACACGGACCTTAAGAAATAACAAGGTATACAAAGGATTTTGCGTCCGATTTGTCAATAAGTAGAAAAAATACAGGTCCTATTTGTGCAAAGTATACAAAAAGCAAAACAACAGGCAGACATAAATCACCTATGCGCGGTGACGGCGGATCTCGGCAATCAGCGCCGGGAGCACTTTGTGCAGATCTCCCACGATACCGTAATCAGATACATTAAAGATCAGTGCCCTGGGATCCTTATTGATCGAGATCACACATTTTGCATCCCGCATACCGACAATATGCTGTACGGAACCGGAGATTCCGCAATTGATATACAGAGACGGAGCAACCGTAATGCCGCTCTGGCCGATCAGGTGGGAATGGGAGATCCATCCCTTGTCGACTGCGATACGGGAAGCGCCCACAGCGCCGTGAAGAAGCTCCGCCAGCTCCTCAATAAGCTTAAAGCCCTCGGGTCCCGCGCCGTTGCCGCCCGCCACAATGACATCAGCAGCTGCAGGATCCTTACCGCGGTCCGCTGCTGCTTCAAGGATTTCCAGAAGCGAAGGCCGGATGATCCTCCCGCCCGGACGCCCGGCAAAGCAGTCTTGCGGTATATAAGGTACAAACACGGTCCTGTTTTCCCTGTCTGTTTTCGCAGGTTCTGTCCGCACGGCATTGGCTCCCCTTCCGGTGCCTCCAAAGCTTCCCGGCCGGATGGAAATAAGCTGCGGCCCTTCTTCCCGGCAAAAAGATACCTCTGCCGAAACCGTCCCGCCGAATGCATGGCGGATCCACACAAGCCCTTCGTCCTTTTTGACTACATCTACACAGTCAGAGATCATGCCCGTCTGAAGATATGCAGCCAGACGGGGTGCCAGATCCATTCCGTCCGTTGTGCGCGCAAAGAGGATCATAGCCGGTGCCCTGTCCCCTGCCAGTTTCCCGACCGCGTCAGAAAAATACTCGGCGCTGTAGACCGCAAGTTCTTCTCCCTCCAGCGCGAAAACAGATTCCGCACCGCATTGCTCTGCTTCCATAGCAGCCCTGTTCAACAGCTCATGATCGGCCCCGGCAAGGACTGCACAGACACAAAACTCTTTTTCTCCTGCTGTTCCGGCAATGATCTGTGCCTTGGCCAGCAGTTCCTTTGCCGCAAAAAGAAGTCTTCCCCGATCGTCAATTTCCAGATATGTCCATATTTCTTTTTTCATGATCTGCCCCCTGTCAGAGAACTCCTTCCGAATACAGCTTCTGCGCCAGGGCAGTGACTGCCTTAACGGGATCAGCCTCCTCAATGATCTGGCTCTGCTTCTCCAGCTTTCTCAGCTGCACTTTACTTACCTGCGTCGCAGCTCTGCCGGCACCTGCAAAGGAAAGACCTGCTGCACCGGCTGCAGTTTCCGCCTCTGTACCGTCATCTTCCTCCGATGCCAAGTCTTTTGCAGACAGGACAGGCAGCTCCATGCTCTCCGCCTCCAGAATACGGGCGATCATCGGATAACGCACTTCAAAAGAGGCCTTGGTGAATGTGATCAGGCAGGGAAGCGGAACATTGTAGATCCTGTTTCCTCTGTCGTCTTCCTTCTCTACCCGCAGTCCGCCTCCTTCTTCCAGTAGTCTGCAGTACAGGGCGTAGGTCACCTGCGGAAGATGCAGAAACTGTGCAAGTTCCGGTCCCAGCATGCCGGTGCCGCCGTCCACAGTTTTCGCCCCGCAGAAAACGGCATCTGCCCGTATCCCTTCACGCTTTTCAATGATGCGGACCGCCTGTGCAAGGACCTGTGCAGTCCCCCTCACATCGGATCCCGCAAAGCCCGGGTCGCAGACCAGATACCCCGTTTCCGCGCCGAGCGCAATACAGTCACGCAGAACACTCGCAGCAGACGCAGGTCCCATGCTCAATGCAATGATGCGTGTATCCGGTTTCTCCTCCTGTATCCTGAGTGCGGCCTCCATGGCATAAAGGTCAAACGGATTGATCATCTGCCTGCCGTCCGTGCGGCGGACTGCAGTCGTTTTCGGGTCCATTTCACCCCTGCCCGCCTCCGGTGTCTGTTTGACACATACAATGATATTCATAAATAACATCCCCTTTTCTTCTGCATCTTTATCTGTATGCTGATTATATGCAATTGAAAGATCCTTGTCCATTTAGCAGGGAAATCGTTACAAGTCACGCCTGCACCGGCCTCAAGCGTTTTCGCGTGCATATCCCGCCAATAAAGCCACGGTATTGTGCGTTGAAGAATCAAGTCATAATCGTTGAAGAGTCAAATCATAATCGTTGAAGAATCAAGTCATAAAGAGAGGGAACCGCCAAATATGCCGGTTCCCCCTCTTTTCCCTGTACCAATATTATTTTTGATTGGATTTGCATATGAAATCATTTGTATATTACAGATATTCCTGAAGGCCCCTCACCTGCAGGTATCTGTATCCGTGAAAGGTATCTATGAAAGAAAACCTCTCTTTACAAATCCTGTGCGTTTATTTTC
>ONXK01000039.1 GCA_900321785.1 uncultured Lachnospiraceae bacterium
GACAACCACCTGATGCTGGTCGACCTCACAAAGCAGGATCTGACCGGTAAGGAAGTCGAGAAGTGGCTGGACGAGGCGCATATTACCGCCAACAAGAATACGATCCCCAACGAGCAGCGTTCTCCTTTCGTGACCAGCGGTATCCGTCTGGGTACTCCTGCGGCAACCACCCGCGGCCTCAACGAGGCTGATATGGACCAGGTCGCAGAGGCGATCTCTCTCGTAATCCTGAACAAAGAGGCAGGCATCGAGCCCGCAAAGGCGATCATCGCGAAGATCACCGAGAAATATCCCCTGGACTGATCTGCAGCTGATCAAAGCAGGGGCGGACCCGCCGGGACCGACCGGCAGCGTTCAGGTCACATATATGACAGTTTTCGAAGGCACCGCAAAATTGCGGTGCCTTTGTGCGCATAGCGCATGCAGCAATGTGCCCATTTGCCGGACAACTCGTCTTGTAATATCGAAGACAGGGAAGAAGACAGGTTCTGTGAAGAAACAAACTGCGCACGTTTGAAAATTGTATGTAATTGACTGAAATAACCGACAATTCAATATATTGTGGCGGAATTGATTGACAAATACAGGCTTTATGGATATAATAATCATACAAAGTACTTCAAGAAAAGGTGACGAGAAGCTCACCGATCAATCTTCTTTTAAACAAGCTTAGACACCAGCGGAGACAGATTCGAATTACCGGACAGTTCTCAAAGAACTCTCCGCAGGGGAGCTGCTTCAAAGAGCAGTTTCGCAGGATGAGATCAGGAAGGCAGACAGCCGCCGGTTTCTCCCATATTTTTCGAACATCCCGACCGGTAGTCGTTAGGCGGACAAAAAGAAGAAGAAAGGTAGGTAAATGCCACCCGAAACAATTGATTTCTCAATAACACAGTTACAATTGAATATGTTCCGCAATTGAGTACACAATGATAAGTGATGAATCACAGCATCGGATATTTTGAAAGATCACAGAATCAGGAAGTGGATTCACCGGACGAATAAAAACCCGACATATTCTGAATTCGGAAACCGGAAAGATGCAGGATGGGAAACAGGATGGAACAGTCCTCTTTCGGATCATCGCATCAATCAGATAGTAGATGAAAGGTATGAGAGGTAAGTTTCGAAAGGAGTCGCAATTCATATAATGTTCTGTAGATCCGGAGAAAGCACCAGAGAGTGCAGCACAGATCTGAATGCGGACATCACAGTACAATCAGTACAAAAGATGAAGAGGAAAGAGAGCGGAGAGCCAACCAGAAAAGGAGGATAAGTCCATTGGATGGTGTTTTCTAAGGAAGAGTATTCGTCGTAGTAAGACCGTTGGAAAAGACGGCAGATGAATACTCTTCCTTCATTGTGCGCAAAAACATAAAATGATCTTTGTATTCAGGAAATAATGAAAATGGTTGATAACAGAACAGATCAGAAAAATGCAGAAGCCTGAGTGACCGGAGTCACAAAAGAGCTTCTGCATTTTTTTGTTTTTACATAATTTCTTACGTTATTCTTTTACGTAGCTTTATGCTTTCGCATGTCTCATGTTTTTACATGCGTTTTACTTTCGGAAAAGACCAAATATTCCGCCTCCTCTGCGGCGGGAGGGTTTTGCCTTCTTTTTGCGGGAGGAGACAGCCTCTGCGGATGTGTCGGGAACACAGCCGATGGAGGCGTATTCACTGTCGATCTCAGGCGCGGCTTCCATGGCGGAACGCGCTTCGTTTTCCTGTTCTGCTGCGGCAGCTGCAGGGTCAGGGATCAGGCCGGCCTTCTTTTTCTCCATGTTTTTCTGCGCGGTTGCCAGCATCAGCTTGATGCGGTTGAGCTGGTTGACTTCGCTGGCGCCGGGATCATAATCGATCGCTGCGATATTGGCCAGGGGGTACTCCCTGCGGATGGCCTTGATCACACCCTTGCCGACCACGTGGTTGGGCAGGCAGCCGAACGGCTGGATGCAGACGATGTTTTCGACGCCGTCATTGATCAGCTCGATCATCTCGCCTGTGAGGAACCAGCCCTCGCCGGTCTCATTGCCGATGGAAACGATCGGCTCTGCATACTTGACCAGCTCGTAAATACTGGCAGGAGCTTCGAAGTGGACGCTCTTTTCATAGGCCCGGTAAATGGGCTTCAGGGCAGCTTCGATGGCTTTGATGCCGATGGTGCTCTTTCTGGCGGTCTTTTTGCTGGTGCCCAGATGTTCCGCTTTGTAGACCTGGTTGTAGAAGCAGTAGAGCATGAATCCCATCAGATCGGGAACGGAGGCTTCCGCGCCCTCCTGCTCGAGGAGATCCACGAGATAATTGTTGGCAGCAGGCGCGTATTTGACCAGGATCTCGCCCACAATACCGACGCGGGGCTTGCGCTCCTCACGGATCGGGATCGCGTCAAAGTCCCTGATCATCTGAATGGCCAGGCGCTGGACCTTGGGCAGATTCAGACCGTTTGTCTTAGTCAGAAAGTCTGTGCAGATCTTCACCCACTTCATATGCTTGGCTTCGACCATGCCCTTTTTCAGCTCATAGGGGCGCATGCGGTAGACGCAGCGCATCATGACATCGCCAAAGACAACGGCATAGGCGGCACGGGTGATCAGCTTCAGGTCGAGCTTGAATCCGGGATTTTCCTCGAGGCCGGACATGTTGACAGAGACGACAGGGATCTGTCCCATGCCTGCCTTTGCCAGGGCGCGGCGGATAAAGCCGACGTAATTGGACGCACGGCAGCCGCCGCCGGTCTGGGTCATCAGAACAGCTGTCCTGTCAAGATCGTATTCGCCGGAATCAAGAGCTTCCATGATCTGGCCCACGACGAAGAGGGACGGATAGCAGGCGTCATTGTTGACATATTTGAGGCCGAAGTCGACAGCCCGGCGGTTATCGTTGGGCAGGACGACCAGGTTGTAGCCGCAGGCATTGACCGCCGGTTCGAGCAGGTCAAAATGGATCGGTGACATCTGCGGGCAGAGGATGGTGTAGTTTTTGCGCATTTCCACAGTGAAGGGTACTTTTTTGATCGCTGTGGAACGGATATTGCGCTTTGTATCTTTGGCGTCGCGGATACGGATCGCGGCGATCAGGGAGCGGACACGGATGCGTGCGCTGCCCAGGTTGTTGACTTCGTCGATCTTGAGACAGGTGTAGATCTTGTCGGAACCTGCCAGAATGTCGTTGACCTGGTCGGTGGTGACTGCATCAATACCGCAGCCGAAGGAGTTGAGCTGGATCAGGTCCAGATCATCGCGAAGACGCACATAGTTCGCCGCCGCATACAGGCGGGAGTGATACATCCACTGATCCAGGACGGTGATCGGACGGTCCGGTGTGGACAGGTGGGAGATGGAGTCCTCGGACAGGACTGCAATTCCGTAAGAGGTGATCATCTCCGGGATTCCGTGGTTGATCTCCGGGTCAATATGATAGGGGCGGCCGGCAAGGACGATGCCCTTGACATGGTTTTCTTCCATGAATTTCAGGACTTCCTCACCTTTTTTGCGGATATCAAGGCGGGATTGTTCGAGCTCTTCCCAACCGGCGATACAGGCGGCGCGGATCTCCTCTGCGGGGATCTCACTGCCGAACTCTTTTTCCATGGCATCCGTGATGGTGTGAACACTGGTAAATGCCATAAAGGGATTGCGGAACTTCACTTTGCCGTCGGTGATCTCCTCCACGTTGTTGCGGATATTCTCCGGATAGGAGGTGACGATCGGGCAGTTGTAATGGTTGTCCGAGGAGGCAAATTCCGACCGCTCGTAGAAGAGGGACGGATAGAAGATAAAGTCAACGCCCTTCTCGATCAGCCACATGACATGTCCGTGAGCGATCTTGGCAGGATAGCAGGCCGACTCACTGGGGATGGATTCAATGCCCATCTCGTAGATTTTGTGCGTCGAGAGCGGGGAGAGGACGACTCTGTATCCGAGCTTTGTAAAGAAAGTTGCCCAGAAAGGATAGTCCTCGTACATGTTCAGAACGCGGGGAATGCCGACGGTTCCGCGGTATGCCTGGTCCTTTGTGAGCGGACGGTAGCCGAAGATCCTGCCCAGCTTGTACTTATAGAGATTGGGCATGTTGTTCTGTGCCGCTTCCTTGCCGAGACCGCGCTCACAGCGGTTGCCGGAGATGAACAGGCGCTCCTGGGCGGGCGCGGAGGAGCCGGATTTCTTCGCAGCTGCGTTTTTATCGACCCTGCCTTCCCGTGCTTTCTTATTTGACTTACCTGCAGCAGGTTTTTTGTCCTGCATGGAAGCTGTATCGGGAGATTCGCCGACGCCGAGGGCCCGTGCAGCGCGTTCTGCAGTTTCCAGAGCAGTGTTTCTTGCGCGCCCTGCAGTCTCCAGAGCAGTGTTTCTTGCGCGCTCTGCAGTCTCCAGAGCTGTGTCCCTGGCGCGTTCTGCAGTCTCGAGGGCGGACTCCCTGGCGTGCCCGGCGGCAGTGCCGATGGAGCTCTCACCGATGGCTTTGGCAGCACGTCCGGCAGTTTCCAGAGCGGATTCCTTTGCGTGCCCGGCGGCAGTGCCGATGGAACTTTCACCAATGGCTTTGGCGGCACGTCCGGCGGTTTCCAGAGCGGACTCCCTGGCACGTTCTGCTGCGCCGCGGCCTGTCTCAAGGGCGCGGGAAGCAAGACCGGATTCTTTTTTGCGGCTGCTGCCTTCGCCGGTCACAGGGACAGATTCCTCAAAGACAGAGGCATTTTTCGTCATATCTTCGCTTTCACCGCGAAGGAAGTGGTTGATGGTCAGGCGGCAGTTGTTGGTGCAGCGTCCGCAGGTGGTGAGAGTTGTCTCAAACTGAAGATTTTCGATCTCATCAAAGGAGAGCATGGTCGTCTTCTCTCTGCCGGTGTAGCGTTCGCGGGCGATCAGGGCCGCACCGAAGGCGCCCATGATACCGGCGATGTCAGGACGTGTGACTTGTCCGCCGGAGATCGTCTCCACACTTCGAAGAACGGCGTCGTTATAGAAGGTACCGCCCTGGACGACAATATTTTTGCCCAGCTGGGAGGCGTCGGAGACTTTGATGACCTTGAAGAGGGCGTTCTTGATGACAGAATAGGCCAGGCCGGCAGAGATATCGGAGACATCCGCTCCTTCCTTCTGTGCCTGCTTGACGCGTGAATTCATAAATACCGTGCAGCGTGTTCCCAGATCGATGGGATGGGCTGCGAACAGGGCTTCCTTCGCAAAATCCTGGACAGTATAATTGAGGGATTTTGCGAACGTCTCGATGAAAGAGCCGCAGCCGGAGGAGCAGGCCTCATTGAGCAGGACGTTGTCGACTGCGTGGTTTTTGATGCGGATGCACTTCATGTCCTGTCCGCCGATGTCGAGGATGCAGTCTACCTCGGGATCAAAGAAAGCGGCGGCATAATAGTGGGCAATGGTCTCTACTTCACCCTCGTCCAGAAGGAAAGCCGCCTTGAGCAGGGCTTCACCGTAGCCGGTGGAACAGCTGCGTACGATCTCTGCATCTGCAGGGAGCAGGCGGTGGATTTCCGCCATCGACGAAATAGCAGTCCTGACCGGGCTGCCGTTATTGTTGCTGTAAAAAGAGTAGAGGAGAGAGCCGTCTTCTCCGACGAGAGCGAGCTTGGTTGTCGTCGAACCTGCGTCGATCCCGAGGAAGCATTTTCCGTGATAGTCGGCAAGATCCGCACGCTGCACCTTTGCCTTCTCGTGGCGGCGGCAGAAAGCGTCATATTCCTCCTGTGAAGAGAAGAGGGGATCCATACGCCCGATCTCGAATTCCATGTGAAGCTTTCCGGACAGACGTTCCGCCATTTCGGAAAGGAGCACATGGTTGTCCTCCTGTGCGTTCATGGCGCTGCCCATGGCGGCGAACAGATGAGAGTTTTCCAGATCAATGGTATGTTCGTCGTCGAGATTGAGGGTGCGCACAAATGCAGCCTTGAGTTCCGGTAAAAAATGCAGGGGGCCGCCCAGGAAGGCGACATGTCCGCGGATGGGCTTACCGCAGGCAAGGCCGCTGATGGTCTGATTGACAACCGCCTGGAAAATGGAGGCGGCGAGATCTTCCTTGGTCGCACCCTCATTGATCAGGGGCTGGATGTCGGATTTGGCAAAGACACCGCAGCGCGCCGCGATGGTATACAGGGAACGATATCCGCGCGCATAGCGGTTGAGTCCTGCGGCGTCGGTCTGCAGCAGGCTCGCCATCTGATCGATAAAGGAACCCGTGCCGCCTGCGCAGATGCCGTTCATCCTCTGTTCCACACTGCCGTTTTCAAAATAGATGATCTTGGCATCTTCGCCGCCGAGTTCGATCGCGACATCGGTTTTGGGCGCGATTCTTTCGAGGGCGGTGGATACGGAGACAACCTCCTGGACAAAGGGGACCTGAAGGTGGGTCGCCAGGGTCAGGCCGCCGGATCCCGTGATGACAGGGTGGACGGTGATGTCGCCCAGCTGCGCAAGGGCATCCTGTACAAGGGCACGGAGTGTGCCCTGAATGTCTGCGTGATGTCTGCGGTAATCGGCAAACATGATTTTACAGGAGGGATCCAGAATGGCAATTTTGACAGTCGTGGATCCGATATCGATTCCAAGTGTATAATCTGTTGAAATCAAGTTTATTACTCCTTTCAGAGATATTCTGAAACTTTTTGCAAGTCAATTTCGAATCAGTGGTTCTCCTCTGATTCTGAAATTATCATTATAATGGAAGGGACGCCAAAAATCAACGATGCAGAACGGCAGCATTACAATCGCTATGCAGAACGGCAGCATTACAATCGCGTTACAATCGCGGGCAGAACGGCAGCATTTACAATCGGGATACCTGATGATAAAATGCTGTAAAAACACTGCACCGCAAAACGGCGGTCTATGATCCCGGAGGAATCTGATGAGCAATTTTGAAAAGAAATTCGGAAAATACGCTGTCAGCAATCTGTCGCTGAAGCTTGTAATACTCTATGTGATCGGGTATGTCCTGTATTATGTAAAGCCGGACATCTTCTCGCTTCTGGTCCTGGATGTGACAGCTCTGATGAACGGACAGATCTGGCGCCTGTTCTCCTGGCTGCTGGTGCCTCCCGAAAGCGGCAGCAACTTCCTTTTTGTCGCCATTATGCTGTATTTTTACTATAGTATAGGTACTTCGCTGGAAAGGGTATGGGGGGATTACAAATACAATGTCTATATTTTCCTGGGCATTATCCTGACCATCCTGAGCGCCTTTTTCTGGGTCGGATATCTGCGGCTTTCCGGCTGCACGGGCCTTGAACTTGCGACATTGAGCAAATACGGGGCAGGCTATTTCAGCACCTATTATATTAATATGTCCATCTTCCTTGCTTTTGCCCTGACATTTCCGGAAGCACAGGTCTATCTCTTTTTCGTCCTGCCCATCAAGGTCAAGTATCTGGGCTGGATCGATGCCGGTTTCCTCGTAATGAGCATGATCACCGGAAACAGCGCCGAGCGCTTTGTGATCGCGGCTGCGCTGCTGAATGTGGTGCTTCTGTTTATGCGTTCCCGCAGCTGGATGAGCTATTCCCCCGGACAGGTGCGCCGCAGACAGAAATTCCGCCGCTCGGTCGAGGAGGGGAAAAGGAGCAGCAGAAGCGCGGCTACGATCCACAAGTGCGCGATATGCGGACGCACGGAAAAAGACGGCGACAATCTGGAATTTCGCTATTGCAGTAAGTGTGAGGGCGGTCTGGAATACTGTCAGGACCATCTCTTCTCCCATGTCCATGTGAAGAAGGGCGAAACACCGCACATGATGAAAATGGACAGGCAGTAAGGTCTGCACAGACAGATTTGAGGATTATTTTTACATGAGTGATAAGAACATCAATAAAGAGCAGGAGTTTATGCTGCTCCTGCAGAAGACGCTGAAAGAGGCCCGGGAAAACGGAGGAAGGATTTCCAGAGATGAGATCTCGGAGATTTTCAGCGGCCTGTCTCTGGACCGGAGCCAGCTCGAGCAGGTGGAGGGATATCTGAAGGCCCACAAGATCGTCGTGGGCACACAGGCAGGTGATGTGGACGCGCTGCCGGAGGTGGAGAGGGATTTTCTCACTTCCTACATGGAAATGCTGGATAATATACCGGAACTGTCGGATTCTGTCCTGGAGGCCCTGAAGATCTCCGCAATGGCCGGAGAGCATTCCGCCCAGAAGGAACTGTCCGAGCAGATGCTCAGGGATGTTGTCGATATTGCGCGGCTCTATGCAGGACAGGGCGTCAGTATCGAAGAACTGATCGGCGCCGGCAACGAAGCCCTGGTGACCGGCGTCAGGCTTCTCGGCCATCTGGACAGCCCGCAGGACGTGGACGGAGAGATCGGCAGGAGGATCATGGACAGCATGGAAGATCTGATCGCCGCCATGCTCGATGACAATGCCATGGACAGAAAGATGGAAGACATGGTCAATCTGGTCGCGGACAAGGCGCATGAACTGGCCGAAGAACTGGGAAGAAAGGTCACGCCCATGGAACTTGCGGGTGAGGGCGATGTGACAGCGGAACAGATCATGGAAGCCGTGAGGCTGACCGGCGGCAAGATCGAGGATCTGGACGTGCAGACATGAGGCCGCAGGTCTGATCAGCGTTCATGAGGCCGCAGGTCTGATCAGCGTACATGATGACCACAGGTTTGATCAGCGTACATGATATCGCAGGTTTGATCAGCGTGCATTGACCGGAGCTTCTGTTTGGATTATACTGAAGTTCCATTCTGAGCAGATAAAAGGACCCTAGGACAGTCTGGATATAGGGAGATTGCAGAGTCGGACGCGGGAGTCGATTGATTTTCGTGCGCGGCTCTTTTTTTAACTCGCCGGAAATTGCGGTTTCCTATGACCTGAACCCTCCGGCACACCGAAGGAATACCGGATGCTGCATCTGCGCCCGGAAAAAAATGCCGCACAAAAGGCGCACTGTTTTCAGCAGGACCTGAAAAGAGCACGGCGGCAGAATCGTGAAAAAAGCACTTGCAGGTCAGAAAAGGGAATGCTATACTGATAAAGCGAACAGATGTTCTGAATCATGAAGGAGATGAGATAATGGCAATTGCAAAAGATGACAGACAGAAAGCGCTTGATGCGGCGCTCTCACAAATAGAGAAACAGTTTGGCAAGGGTGCAGTGATGAAGCTGGGAGATCCCGGGGCGCAGCTGAATGTTGAGACAATCCCGACAGGATCTCTGAGTCTCGATATCGCTCTCGGCCTGGGGGGAATCCCCAAGGGAAGGATCATCGAGATTTACGGACCGGAATCCTCCGGTAAGACGACAGTCACCCTGCATATGATCGCGGAGGTACAGAGGCGCGGCGGCATCGCGGGCTTTATCGACGCAGAGCATGCGCTCGACCCTGTATACGCCAAGAATATCGGCGTGGATATCGACAATCTGTACATTTCCCAGCCTGACAGCGGCGAGCAGGCGCTGGAGATCACGGAGACCATGGTGCGCTCAGGCGCGATCGACATCGTCGTCGTCGACTCGGTGGCGGCCCTTGTGCCCAAGGCGGAGATCGACGGAGACATGGGCGATTCCCATGTGGGCCTTCATGCCCGTCTGATGTCCCAGGCCCTCCGCAAGCTTACAGCTGTGATCAGTAAATCCAACTGCGCCGTTGTTTTTATCAATCAGCTGCGTGAGAAAGTCGGTGTTATGTTCGGCAACCCCGAAGTGACCACCGGCGGACGTGCACTCAAGTTCTATGCTTCTGTCCGTATGGATGTACGCAGGATCGAGACGCTCAAGCAGAGCGGCGAGAGCATCGGCAACCGCACCAGAGTCAGGATCGTGAAGAACAAGATTGCGCCTCCTTTCAAAGAGGCGGAATTTGATATCATGTACGGCAAGGGCATCTCTTATGTGGGCGATGTTCTGGATCTGGCAGCCAGCTGCGACATCGTCAATAAGAGCGGCGCATGGTACAACTACGAGGGCAACCGCGTGGGACAGGGCCGTGAGAATTCCAAGCAGTTCCTCCTTGATCATCCGGAACTGCTGGCAGAGATCGACCGCAAGGTACGTGAACATTACAATCTGGATCCCGACGGGGCTAAAATGCCTGCTCCGGCAGAGGATCCCGGGTCGGAAGAGTGAAAAAAACGCTCGATAGCGTTTTTTTCACTCCAGAGGTTTGCGTCGAAGCGCCGCAAACCTCCGCAGATCCCATCGGAGAAACCCGTTCCGGGCTTTCTCCTCGGGTGTCTCAGCGCAGGAGCGCTTCGACATGGTCGGAAGAGTGAAAAAAA
>ONXK01000164.1 GCA_900321785.1 uncultured Lachnospiraceae bacterium
AACGACAAAACGGTTCTTTACCTGCATCGGTCCAATCTGAATGGGAGAAAACATATTCTTGAATTTCATGCATTTACCTCTCTGCTCAATAATCAATTAAATACATAAATGCTGATTATCGAGAGGAAAACCGGAGATTCCCTCCCGGGCGTCCGGTTTTCCTCTTCATCCGTTCACATCCGTTTATAGGATAATCATTTCGTTTTCAGAAAGATCCGCAGATCAGTCTTCCAGAGCCTCCGGCCATGCTTCCTTGAGAACTGCATAGCAGCCGTCAAAGGTCTCTTTTGCAGCCTGCTCGATGCCCTTGGCAAGGATCGCATCGCTGATAACCTCAACACCCAGAGCGTTGGGCTGGATGCCTTTTTCCTTGATCATCTTGACGAAGGGAACAGTAGCGCCGATGCCGGTGCCGGGTGCAAGACGATCGTGCATGGACTCGTCTCTGAGGATGCTCTTTGCATAAGGTCTCTCCCAGACATCATTGATCTGGATGGAGACGATCTTGTCGGCGGGGATATCAGCCAGGAGTTCCAGATCGCAGGGCTGATTTGCGCGGACCCAGTGCCATGTATCCAGGATCAGCTTTGCGTTCTCGCAGTCAGCTGCCTTGACAACTGCCCAGACTGCCCAGCCCTTTTTGATATCCGGAATTCCGGAATAAGGCATAGGCTCAACGCCGATGATCCACTTGCCGGCTCTCTGGCAGAGCTCTCTGAGTTTCTGAGCGGTATGCTCGACAGAGTAGTTCTCCATCAGGCCGCAGTTGATCTGCTTGACGCCGAACAGCTCACACATATGGAAGCACATCTGCTCTTTATACTTCTGCTCGTAGGAGCGGTTATCCTCTGCCCACTGGACAATGTACTCAACCTCGGTACATTTCATGCCGTGCTTGTCGAGGATTGCAAGAATATCTTCGTCATGAAGTCCTTCTGCCAGAGCGTCTACATAGGTCTCTGCGCGGAGGCCGATTCCGTCATATCCTGCCTTCTTGGCTGCGATGACACGATCTTCAAATTTACACTGATCGCCGAGTGTCCAGGAACTGACTGTGATGGGGTACTTTCTTGCCATTATAAACGCCTTTCTCGTGCTTAAAGTTTTTTGTTTACAGCTATACACTAAGGCTATTTACTCATAGTTTTTGCGCCTTTTTCTGCTATTTTCAGTTTACTACTTTGTGAATTTAAAGACAAATTCATATTATTAACTCTATTGATAGATTTCTGCTATCAATTGTACTATAATATAACAAAAGACATATTTTCCCCGTAAAAGGTCTTCTGCAGCTTCTCAATCATCGGTTTTTGGCCCGCTCAATGTCTTTTGACGGCCTGCCTGCCGGCCTCCGGCGCTGCTGCAGAAACCATACATTATTTGGCGCATTATCATTAAGCAAAACGCGTATCAATTCATCAGTCTCAGGAAGGGTTATTTTATGAATCTTCATCATTTAAGATATTTTGTCACCCTGGCTCATCTCGAACACTATACCAAAGCTGCCAAACAGCTTTCCATCACACAGCCTTCCCTGAGCCATGCGATCGCTTCGCTTGAGGACGAGCTGAATGTTCGTCTGTTCGAAAAAGACGGCCGCAATGTGATCCTCACAAGATGGGGCAAGATCTTTCTGAAGGATGTTGAAGATATCCTTGCACATCTCGACAGCAGCGTGGCAAATCTGAAAATGACCGGAAGCGGAAACGGCACAATCGATATCGGCTGCATCCGTGTACTGGGCTCTATCTATGTTCCCCTCCTGATGCGTGAATTCATAAAGGCAAACCCGGACAAAAATATCAGCTACCGGCTTCACGGCGTCGGCGGGCTGTCCGCGGAGATCATTCAGGGACTGAAAAACCGGCAGTATGACATCGCATTCTGTTCCAAATACAAAGATGATCCTTCCATCGATTTCACAAAAGTCGCCTCACAGGACCTGGTCCTGGCGGTCCCGCTCGATCACCCGCTGGCTTCAAGGGATGAGGTGAAGCTGAAAGAGACCCTGCCCTATCCGCATATCTTTTTTGACAGGCGGAGCGGCCTTCGGGATATTATTGACTCACTCTTTGCGCAGATCCACAGCTATCCAGATTGTATTATGGAGATTGAAGAGGATATGGTAGTCGCAGGTCTTGTTGCCGAGGGGTTCGGCATCGCGGTGATTCCCGAGATGCATATCCTGGAGGATCTTCCTGTGAAGACTCTGCGGATCACAGAGCCTGTGCCGGAGCGGAATTTCTATATGGCATCCATAAAGGGCACCTATCTGGCTCCCCTCGTGGTCTCCTTCAAGGAATTTGTCAGTAATTATCAATATACATCCTCTTCCGGCTACATTTTCTGACTGCCGGCCCAGGCTTTAATGCCCTTTGTCTATCAATTTGGGGGCTTGTAACCTATTAAATAATACTTTATTCTATTAGTTAACAATTTGTCTTTGGCACGTTGAATGATTTGTATATGACAAATCTTCCTGTTAAAGACCATGCAGACAAGAAAAGAAGACCATAATGGAAAGACATCAGATCACCGGGCACACCGAATTAACCTGTCTTCTGGCTTATCCGATCCGCCACTCAAACTCTCCGGCCATGCACAATGCCGCGTATGAGAAACTCGGTAAGGATGTAGTCAACCTCGCTTTCGAAGTAGATGCCGAGCATCTGGAAGACGCCATCAAGGGCGTCCGCGCCATGAAGATCCTGGGCGGAAACATCTCCATGCCCAATAAGACCATCGTCCACAAATATCTGGACGAGGTAGATCCCGCTGCCGAGCTCGTCGGCGCCTGCAACACCTTCACCAACCGTGACGGCTACCTCAAGGGTTATGTCACTGACGGTATCGGCTACATGGCTTCCCTGAAGGACAACAACATCGACATCATCGGCAAGAAGATCACCATCGCCGGTTCCGGCGGCGCCGCAACAGCAGTTCAGATCCAGGCAGCTCTGGACGGCGTAGCAGAGATGTCCATCTTCGCGCGCGACGACAAGTTCTGGGCAAACGCTGTGGAGACAGTCGAGAAGATCAATACCAAGACCAACTGCAAGGCTAAACTCTTCCATCTCGAAGACCTGGATGCCCTCAAGCAGGAAATCGCAACCTCCGTCCTCTTCACAAATGCTACCGGCTGCGGCATGAAGCCCCTCGAAGGCTACACCTACATTCCGGACAAGTCCTTCTTCCGCCCTGACCTCATCGTCACGGATGTCGTATATGCTCCCAAGGAAACCGCCATGCTCAAGATGGCCAAGGAAGTCGGATGCAAGACCATGAACGGCACCGGCATGATGCTCTTCCAGGGCCTTGCCGCCATCGAGCTCATCATGGGCGAAAAGGTTGACAGTGAGTATATGAAACAGAAGCTGGGTATCACCTACGACTAAAACAGCGTGCAGATTCATTCATATGCGTCTGTGAGCCCCTGCTCACAGCCATGGCGCTCGATCGTGTTTGTATCTGAAAAATAACAGGCATTGCCGATCCCTTTTCCGGGACGGCAATGCCTGTTTTTTGTCTGCTTATTGCTCTTTAACAATAGCTGTGTAGCTGTCAAATAGTTCCGCGCCGCAGTCATTTCGGATGGTATCCCAGACAGGTTTACACATTTCTCTCATGTCTGCGTAATCCTGCTCGGAAGGAGTGACGATCTCCATTCCTGCATCTTCAAGATAACTGATGGCTTCCTCTGCCTTCTGGTCCGAGATCTTGTTGGCATCCTCCTGAGCAAGGCGGGCCGCCTCTTCAATAATAGCAGCCTGCTCATCCGTAAGGCTGTCCATGAAGGCGCCGCTGGCGATCAGGGTGACAAGGTCAGGCACCGCGTTGGTCATGACAACCCGCTTCTGCTGCTCGTAGAGTTTGGCGGTCACAATCAGGGGAAGGGCATTCTCCTGTGCGTCGATGGTTCCCTGCTGCAGGCCGATGTATACCTCTGAGAAGGTCATGGGCGTAGGGTTGGCATTGACGCTCTTCCAGAATTGAATGTGGTATTTATTTTCCATGACACGGATTTTCTGTCCCTCAATCGAGGAGAGATCCGTGTAAGGCTTTGACATGGTCATGACACGAAATCCCTGGTCCGTGATTCCCAGGAAGCGATATCCGCTCTGCCTGTAGATCTCACGAAACTCATTCATCAGTTCCTCGTTATCCATGTTTTTGCGGAAGGTCTCGATATCCGTGTAGACACAGGGGGTGTCGAAGACACACAGCTGCGGGATATAGCTGACCTGGGGAGAGGGGGAAGCCGCTATAAAGGGAATATCGCCGTCCTTCATGCTCTCCATAAGCTCAAGGTCTGTACCCAGTGTCGAATCTGTGTAGACCTGAATCTTCATTTTTCCGCCGCTCAGCTCGCTGACATAATCCGCGAAAGTCTGGGCAAAGACATTAGTGACGGTTTCGCCGGAACTGCAGGTGGCCAGGGGCCAGGCGAATGTCTGCTCATTTTTTCTGCTGCTCATGGCACCGTAGATGATGGCGCCAATTATGATCGCGACAGCGATCAGCTGCCTGATTCTTTTTCCACTCATAATCTCTCTTACCTCCATGCCGCATTTCTCATACGTACAATTAGCGCATTTTCATCAATTCTTTATCCTACACCAGGATCAGGCTGATAGCAGGAATAAAGGTGATCAGCAGCAGGGCGATCAGGAACATGAAAATCAGCGGGATCGCCTTCCTGGAGATTTCCATCACAGGAATCTGCGTCATAGAACTTGCCACAAAGAGATTTACGCCTATGGGCGGCGTCACATATCCGATGGCAAGGTTGACGACCATCATAACGCCGAAATGAATGCCTGTCATACCAAAGCCCTGTACAATGGGCAGAAGGATCGGTGTCAGAATCAGGATCGCGGGTGTGGTATCCATAAACATCCCCACGATCAGAAGGAAAATATTGATGACCAGGAGAACGATTATCTTGTTGGTAAAGTTGGCCAGGATCCAGGTGCTGACCGTCTGGGGAACCTGCATGAGCGTCAGGACTCTGGAGAAAGCGATGGCAGCCGCCATGATAAAGAGGATCGGCGTATAAGTGCCCACTAGAAAACCGAGATGACCGCCGCCTCTGTGGGAGACGCGATTCCGCTGTAAATGCTTCCCAGGATAATGACCGGGGAGAGGACCGCCAGAAAGCTCTCTTTCATAATACTGACAAAGCCTCTGCCGTGCAGTTCATCGATGTAGTCTGCAATTTTCTCCTTGTCTTCTCCGTACTTTGTACAGTAATAGACCGCATATACCATCAGCAGAAGAGCAACCAGGATACCGGGGATAATACCTGCTGTGAACAGGTCACTCACGGACTCGCCGGAAGCCAGTCCATACATGATAAAGGGAATGCTGGGCGGGATAATGACGCCCAGGCTGCCCGCGACGGCAATGATCGCCACACAGAATTTCTTATCATATCCAAGGCGGAGCAGGATGGGCAGCGTCATGCTGCCGACAGCCGCTACTGTCGCGACGCCTGAGCCGGAGATCGCGCCATAGAAAAGGCAGGTGACGATAACCGCACAGGGAAGGCCTGCGGTCCTCTTGCCGATCAGATAGGAAAAGAGGTCAAACAGGCGGCGGGAAATGCCGCCCTTTGCCATCAGGATGCCGGACAGGATAAACATGGGCACCGCCAGCATGGGAAAGCTGTTGAGCGCATTGAACATGGCGCGCACGATATAGGTGGCGCTTGCTGTAAAGGAAGCG
>ONXK01000195.1 GCA_900321785.1 uncultured Lachnospiraceae bacterium
CTTTCCTGATCGGATGATCCGGAAGGCACCGGCTGAAGCGGGTGACATAAGGAGAATGAATCATTCATTATCGTTCTTATAGTGAATGAATGATTCATGATAATAATTATTAATATAGAAAGAACGCGCCGGTACATCAGAAATGAAAGATGGATGCACCGGCGCGCTTTTTATGAGTATTCATTTTATAATCAGAGCATTACTGAGAAAACTATATGAGTATTCATTTTATGATCAGAGCATTACTGAGATAACTATTATTGGGCAGATGTGTCTGCTTCTTACTCTGTTTCAGATGCTGCTGTTCCCTCAGTTTCTGCTGCGGATTCCTCAGTTTCCGCTGCTGCCTGCCCATCAGTTTCCGCTGCTTTTTCTGCTGCTTCCCCATCTGCGTCATCTGCCTGAGATGCATAGGGGACCTTGCGGAATCTGACAGTAATATTGCCCGCACTGTCACAGACGCGGTAGCGGACGATGTCTCCGTTGACGGAAATCTCCACCTGGCTGGTCAGATCGCCGTCCGTGTCATCGTAGGCAGCGTAGCCTTCCTCTTCATACTGGCCGCCGGGCTGTACATAATAGCGGTTGTCACGGGTGAGCATGATTGAGGGGGGCGTGGTATCGGCCCTGGCGGGCTTCGGCTTTGTCAGCCTCCCGGAAAGTGCGCTGTAGGAAAGGAGGGCAAGGAAAAGGGCAGGGAGCAGAACAAGCAGAGCATTGCGCAGCCTGTCAAAAGATGTTTTATTTTCGTTCATGATCACATTACTCCTTTATTTATAGCCTTATGGCCTTTTCTTTTTCGCTTTCTCTATTATAGCTGTTTTTGCCGGCCGTGCCTGTGGAATTTGCCGCAAAGATGCTGTGGAATTTACGGAATCTACCTTGAATTTACCGCAAAGTTGCTGTTGACGAGTTCATCCTTCTGTGCTATTGTATATCAAAGGTTGCAAAAGGTCTTTTTTTTTTGCGCGAAAAGTCCGGAAGCATCGCCTGCAGCGAGCAGGAACAGTCCGGAAACGAGGCAACGGCGCCCGGCGGGGATGTAACGGCAGATCGTGCAGGAATCAAAAAAACAGCGCATATTGTTGGAGGTTCGGCATGCGTACAAGGATTACATTATCATGCACTGAGTGCAAACAGAGAAATTATAACACAACCAAGGATAAGAAGACACATCCTGAGCGTCTCGAAATGAAGAAGTATTGCAGATTCTGCAGAAAGCACACTGTTCATAAAGAGACTAAGTAAGTAAGGAGTCATTCATGGCAGCGAATGAGAAGGGTAAAGCGAAACAGTCCGGCATTGGCGCTTTCTTCAAAGGCGTCAGGACTGAGTTCAGCAAGATCATCTGGCCCAGCCGCGACACGATCATCAAACAGCTGGCAGCGGTTGTCTGCGTGACAGTTATTGTCGGTCTTCTGATTGTGGCTATTGACTTTGGCGCACAGAACCTGATCGATGCTCTGGTAAAGATTAACGCAGGTTGATCGATTTGGTGAGGTGGATGAATGGCAGATAATAACTTCGATGCAAAGCCTGTGAGAGCGAAGCTGAAACCGGGAGTCCTTCCCGGCGTACGCGAGATCAGGCGCCCTGATTTTTCCCGGCGTGCGGAAGATATCGAAAAGGCAGAGGAAGCCAGAATGCAGTCGCTTGCACTTGAGGCGGGCGCGGAAGAAGGCTCTGATGTACTGGACGGCGCGCATGCTGCAGAAAGTCTTTCGGACGCGGAAGAGGCAGCTGCTGTAGCGGCTTCACTTTCGGCGCAGGAAGGTGCTTCTGAAGAGAATCAGCTTGATGAGAGCGCAATCACAGATGAGCCGAAGTGGTATGTTGCGCATACTTATTCCGGCTATGAAAACAAGGTCAAGATCAACATCGAGAAGACGATCGAGAATCGTCATCTGGAGAACCAGATTTTTGAGGTCCGCGTACCGATGCACGATACTACGGAAGTCAAGGACGGCAAAAAGAAGAATGTCTCCAGAAAGATGTTCCCCGGCTACGTGCTGGTGCGTATGATCATGAACGATGACACCTGGTATGTTGTCCGCAACACCAGAGGTGTCACCGGATTCGTCGGACCGGGCAGCAAGCCTGTTCCGCTTACAGAGGCAGAGATGAAGCCGCTGGGAATCCGGGTCAAGAACATTTCTGTCGATTTCGAAGTCGGCGACAGTGTATCTGTCGTTGCGGGTATCTGGAAAGACACCATCGGTATCGTACAGAAAATGGATTACAGCAAGCAGTCCGCCACGATCAACGTGGAACTCTTCGGGCGTGAAACGCCGGTTGAGATCGGATTTGCAGAGATCCGCAAGTACTCCTGATGCCGGACGGCTGCCGGCATGCGGCGTTGTTCCGCGGCACAGGCAGAAGGCATACGGGCAGAACTTCGGGCAACATAGTTTTCGTGGGAGCAGCAGCCATGCTGCGTACACCACAAAGGAGGAAAAATGGCTAAGAAAGTAACTGGTTACATCAAATTGCAGATTCCGGCCGGCAAAGCAACTCCCGCTCCCCCGGTAGGACCCGCTCTTGGTCAGCACGGTGTCAACATTGTGCAGTTTACCAAGGAATTCAACGCGAGGACTGCAGACAAGGGTGATCTGATCATCCCTGTCGTCATTACTGTTTACGCTGACAGAAGCTTCAGCTTCATCACAAAGACTCCCCCCGCAGCAGTTCTGATCAAGAAGGCAGCGGGCCTGGCAAAGGCTTCCGGTGTTCCGAACAAGGAAAAAGTCGGTTCCATCACCAAGGATCAGGTTAAAGAGATCGCTGAGATGAAGATGCCCGACCTCAATGCAGCAAGCCTTGAGGCAGCTATGAGCATGATCGAAGGCACAGCAAGAAGCATGGGTATCACTGTAGCGGAATAAGTAATCGCCGATAGGAGGAAACAGATATGAAACATGGTAAAAAGTATACTGAAGCGGCGAAACTTATCGACCGCGCAGCCGTTTATGAAGCGGAAGAAGCCATTTCGCTTGTCAAGAAGACCGCAACTGCAAAATTTGATGAGACTGTTGAGATCAACATCCGTACAAGCTGCGACGGACGTCATGCAGATCAGCAGATCCGTGGCGCAGTAGTCCTTCCCGCCGGCACCGGCAAGAAGGTTCGCGTGCTCGTATTCGCAAAGGGTGCGAAGCTGGATGAGGCACAGGCAGCAGGCGCTGATTACGTCGGCGGCCAGGAGCTCCTTCCCCGTATCCAGAACGACGGCTGGCTTGATTTCGACGTAGTCGTTGCCACACCTGATATGATGAGCGTTGTCGGTCGTCTCGGCCGTATCCTCGGACCTAAAGGCCTTATGCCGAACCCCAAGGCCGGTACCGTCACGATGGATGTTACCAAGGCAATCAACGATATCAAAGCAGGTAAGATCGAGTACAGACTGGACAAGTCCAACATCATCCACTGCCCGATCGGCAAGGCTTCCTTCTCTGAAGAGCAGCTGCTGAGCAACTACAATGCACTGATCGATGCAATCGTCAAGGCAAGACCCGCAGCTGTCAAGGGCCAGTACATCAAGAGCATCTCTCTTGCAACCACAATGGGCCCACAGACCGGGGCGCTTGCGCACCGGGATGGAAATGAAGTGTTTTTCCGGAGGCGGACAAGGCGCGAAGCGCCTCTGTCCGACAACGCTTATAGATGCGAAGCATCTATAAGAGGGGTGCGTAGGAGAGCGTTTGACCGGGGCGCTTGCGCCTCTGTCCGGCAACGCTTATAGATTGTTGAAAAACAGTCTTGACAACTTATTTAGCAGATGCTAAATTGTATAAGGTTTTCACCCACCGAAGACAGCGGGTGTGTCTGCGGCCGGATTCCGGACTCCACCCGCCGAGGATGAGTAATACGTAATATCACGGTTTTTATGTCGATATTTCCGAACTCTCTGTCTTCGCGGCAGAGAGTTCTTTTTTTGAGAATTACTCTCCGTCGGAAAATGCGGCGAATCAGGTGAGCGCCGCAAGGAATCTATAAGGAGGTAAGATAATGGCAAAAGTTGAATTGAAGCAGCCTGTCGTCAACGAAATTTCCGAGAAGATCGACGGCGCCCAGTCTCTGGTCCTTGTTGACCACCGCGGACTGACAGTTCAGCAGGATACGGAACTCCGCAAGCAGCTCCGCGAGGCCGGCGTATTCTACAAGGTTTATAAGAACACGATGATGAATTTCGCGTTCAAGGGAACCCCGTTCGAAGGCCTTTCCGATCTGCTCAATGGTCCCAGCGCAATCGCAGTTTCCAAGGATGATGCGACTGCACCTGCAAGGATCCTCGTTGAGTTCGCCAAGAATGCTAAGAATCTGGAGATCAAGGGCGGTGTCGTTGAGAACAGAGTCGTAGACGTCAAAGGCGTTGAAGAAGTCGCGCAGATCCCTTCCAGAGATATCCTGCTCGGAAGACTGCTCGGCAGCATGCAGTCTCCTGTCGCAAACTTCGCACGCGTCATCAAGCAGATCGCGGAGAAGGACGGCGAGGGTGCAGCTCCCACCGAGGCATAATATACGCCCGGGAAAAGTTAGCGGATCCGGTCTGTACCGGTCCGTACAAAGTATTTGATCAAAGATTGATTATTTGAAAGGATTATAAGGAGGTCATAAAATGGCTAAACTTACAACTGCTGAATTTATCGAGGCTATTAAAGAGCTGTCCGTTATGGAACTGAACGAGCTGGTCAAGGCTTGTGAGGAAGAGTTTGGTGTTTCCGCAGCAGCAGGCGTTGTTGTCGCAGCAGGCCCTGCAGCAGCAGCTGAGGAAGAGAAGACTGAGTTTGATGTCGAGCTGACTGACTTCGGCGCACAGAAGATCAAGGTTATCAAGGTTGTCCGTGAGATCACCGGCCTTGGCCTGAAGGAAGCTAAGGAGCTCGTCGAGGGCGCTCCCAAGAACATCAAAGAAGGCGTCTCCAAGGAAGAGGCCGAGGCCATCAAGGCGAAGGTCGAGGAGCAGGGCGCAAAAGTTACTCTCAAGTAATTTTTTCCCAATTGCATCTTTGCATGAACAAACATGTATGCATGAACAGCATACATTCGAAAGCGGTCGGCCTTCGGGCCGGCCGCTGTTGACGTAAAGACAGAGAAATCTCTTTATTTCGGTTTTGCAAATATAAAAATAATCGATTTTGCAAATATAAAAATAGTTGTTGACTTGAAGCGAATGCAGTAGTAGAATGTTATTCGCATCTTTTTTGCATGCATTTCTATAGTCCTATAGAAATTGCTGTACAGTGCTGCAATGTTCTGCAAAAACTGTACAAACAGGTTTAAATACACAGGACTGTCTGAATGTTCGTCGTAAAAACGGCGCATCTGCACAGGATGAAAATCGGACAGTGCATTTTTTGGTGCGCAGATGCCAACGACAACGCATGAATAACGGGGTGAATTAGATGGAAAAAAACAGGATACATCCTACAGGCAATGGCAAAAACATCCGAATGAGCTATCAGCGTCAGAAGGAAGTTCTGCCGATGCCGAATCTGATCGAGGTTCAGAAGAACTCCTATCAGTGGTTTCGTGATAAAGGCCTTCAGGAAGTATTGGATGACATTTCGCCGATCGAGGATTTCAGCGGGCATCTCAGTCTGACGTTCGCCAGCTATGTTTTTAAGGAAGAGGACGCCAAATATTCGATCGAAAAGTGCAAAGAGGGAGACCGTACTTATGCGGCTCCGCTCAAAGTCACTGTCCGCCTGTATGATAAGGAAAATAACCGGGAGATCAAGGAGCAGGAGATCTTCATGGGTGACCTGCCCCTGATGACAAAGAACGGAACGTTTGTGATCAACGGTGCTGAGCGTGTTATCGTCAGCCAGCTGGTCCGTTCCCCCGGCATCTATTACGGAATCGATAAGGACAAGTTCGG
>ONXK01000047.1 GCA_900321785.1 uncultured Lachnospiraceae bacterium
GCGTGGCCGGTCGCATCCTGCTGGACTGCTACGAGGGCGGGAGTGCCCTTGCCTGCCTGATACTCGCTGCGGACGGTGTGTCCGGGAGCCTTGGGAGCGATCATGGTGACATCGACATCCGCGGGGGGATTGATCAGACCGAAGTGAATGTTGAAGCCGTGCGCGAACATCAGCATATTGCCTGCCTCGAGGTTGGGCTCGATGTCTTTCTTGTACATAGCAGCCTGCTTCTCATCGTTGATCAGGATCATGATGATGTCTGCCATCTTTGCAGCTTCTGCAGTATTATAAACGGTCAGGCCCTGTGCCTCAGCCTTTGCCTTGGACTTGGAACCCTCATACAGGCCGATGATGACGTTGCATCCGGACTCTTTGAGGTTGAGAGCATGAGCGTGGCCCTGGCTGCCGTAACCGACGATTGCGATGGTCTTGCCTTCCAGAAGAGAGAGATTGCAATCCTCCTGATAGAAAATCCTGGCATCTGACATTTCTTGTTCCTCCATTCAACTATAAAAATTAAAAATGTGTAACATTGTTACCTACAAAAGACGATCAGGCCGCCATACGGATGGACGTGTCTGCACGGACATACGTATGGACATTTGATTGGCCCTACTCTCTGCCGGGGCCGTCCGAGATACCCGCGCCCAGACGAAGGTCATTGATATAAATGACGTTCTTGGTGCCGCGGCCAAGTCCGGCAACGCCCGTCCTGGCCAGTTCGAGGATCTCGTAGCCGCTGATCAGGCGGATAAAGGCATCCACCTTGCCCGAATTGCCGGTAATCTCGATCATCAGGCTCTCATTAGAGACATCGATGATATTTCCGCGGAAAATATTGGCCAGAGCGATGACATTTTCTCTCTGGGAGGCATCCGCGCGCACTTTGATCATGGCCAGTTCGCGATAGACACTCTCCTCGGGCTTGAGTTCGTGGATATCACGGACATCGACAAGCTTGCTGACCTGCTTCTCGATCTGTTCCATGATGTCGTCATCCCCGGAGGTCATGATCGTGATCCTGGTGATGTTGGGGTCGGCAGTGACACCTGCGGTGATACTCTCGATATTGTATCCTCGTCTTGAAAACAGACCTGCGATCCGGCTCAGAACACCGGAATTATTGTCAACAAGGATCTGAAATACTTTAAACTCTTTATTACTTTCCGTGGTGCTCATTATTACTGATGATTCCTTCCATACTGAAAAATATGGTATGTCGAACTCTTTTTCACGACATACACGCCATTATATCGCTGTGGCGCGTTAAAGTCAACGTATACAACGATACAATTTCATTTTTCGAACGATTGTGGTTTTGAGTAGGACGCAATGCGCCATTTATCCGGGTTCATTGCATTTGGTCATGGCAAGGACACCGGTGCGGGTGATCTCCACGATACTGACAGATTTGAGTGTGTCGAGGAAAATGGCGACGCGTTCGGGTGTGTCGCACATCTCGATCATCATCTGATTGCGGGACATATCTACAATGCGCGCGCCCATGATCTGACAGTTATCCATAATATCCCTGCGGTTTCCGCGGTTGTATTTGATCTTTACAAGCAGAAGCTCGCGGTTGATGCTCTCCGACTCATCAAAGGTCTTGACTTTGATGACATCCAGTTTTTTGTTGAGCTGTTTTTCGATCTGCTCGAGGGTCCTCTCATCGCCGGAGCTGACGATGACCATACTGGACACTTCTCTGTCATCCGTCTCACCGACTGTGATGGAGTCGATGTTGAAACAGCGGCGCCAGAAAAGGCCGGCAGTCTTACAGAGAACACCGGCGCGGTTCTCGACCAGAATGGAATATATTCTCTTCATTGACACAAAACCTCCAACTGAGAGTTGGGAACTGTCACGAAATTAACTATGCAGACTGCGCTGAATGGGTTTTCAATATCAAGGAAGAAAACGCAGCCGTACCGGGGTACGGTGAGGATTTCTGACGCAGAGATTGGAAAACCAGGCAAGCAGGATGTATAGATTAATTCGTGACAGTTCCCCGGTTTGAGCTATGCCATTCATACCTGAATGATCAGCAGAGCTCATCCCGGTCAACATCCACTTCAAGAATCATGGATTTGTCCTCCGCCAAAAACTCCTGCAGTATCGAATCTGTCTTCCAGCTGTTGTCCAGCTTGAGATAGCCGATGCTGTAAGCCTGAGCGATCAGGGACAGATCCGGCTTAGTACCCAGATCGATGACAGAGTACCTGTCCTTATAGTTGTAATGCTGATACTGGCGCACCAGACCGAGTACGGTGTTTTTGAGAATGACCAGCTTGACAGGAATATTGTACTGGGAGATAGTCGCCAGTTCCTGCATGGTCATCTGAAAACCGCCGTCTCCGCAGACCGCAACGACCTGTCTTTCGGGGGCAGCTACTTTGGCGCCCATGGCTGCCGGAAGCGCATAGCCCATGGTACCCATGCCGCCGCTGGTCATAAACCGGCCTCCGCGGGCAATGTAGTTGGAACATGACCACATCTGGTTCTGTCCGACATCGGCGACGTAGACAGCGTCCTCTTTCATGGCATAGGAGAGCTGACGGATGAACTCGACGGGATTGATGCCTGTAAGGTCCTTTTTGTGGGCCAGGATATCTTCCTCGCGCTGGAACATGCGGCGCCGCTTGGCATCACGCGCATCGTCCTTGTAACCGTCCAGCTGGTCGATCCAGTCTGTGTAATCCGACTTGAAATCGATCTTGTTGAATTCATCGAAAACATGCTTGATATCACCGACAAGAGGGATCGTGGGACCTGCATTTTTGCCGATCTCCGCAGGATCCACGTCGATGTGAACCAGGATCTTGTTCTCCATAATGAGATCCGGCTGACTGATGGACCTGTCTGCGACACGGGCGCCGACCATGATGACCATATCGGCATTATTCATGGCGCGGTTCCCATAGGGTTTGCCGTTGTTGCCTACCATACCGTAAAACAGAGGGTGCTCGGTGGGAATGGCAGAAAGACCCATCATCGTACTGACGAGGGGGATCTCATTCTTCTCGGCAAAAGCAAGGACCTCTTTCGAGGCATGGCTCAGATGTACGCCGCCGCCCACACAGATGATGGGACGTTTGGCGCGCTCGAGCTGATTGATCACCTTTTTGATCTGTACCGCATGTCCCGTCACAGTAGGCTTGTAGGTCCGCAGGTTCACATTCTCCGGATAGGAGAAGTGGCGCACGGTCTGCTGCTGGACATCGATGGGCAGATCGATCAGGACCGGGCCTCTGCGGCCTGTATTGGCGATGTAGAAAGCCTCCTTGACGATCCTGGGAATATCTGCTGCATTCCTGACAATATAGCTGTATTTAACGAATGATTCGCAGGCACCGGAAATATCCGCCTCCTGGAATACATCACTTCCCATCATCTTGCTGTCCACCTGGCCGGTGATACATACAAGCGGAATACTGTCCGCGAAAGCGGTTGCGATTCCTGTGATCAGATTGGTCGCGCCGGGACCGCTGGTGACGACTGCAACGCCTACTTTTCCCGAAATTCTGGCATAGCCGCTCGCCGCATGTGCCGCACACTGTTCCTGGCGTATCAAAACTGTGTGGATATCTGTCTGGAGAATACTGTCATAGAAGGGACAGATTGCCACACCGGGATAGCCGAATACATACTCGACCCCCTCCGCAGCCAGACATTTTACCATAGCATCCGCACCGTTCATATGCCCCTCCTTTCCGGCAGCTGTCTCATGGCTGCCTGATAAAAAAGTTTTCAGTTTTTCGAACTGTTGTGGTTTCCGTCAGGACGCATAGTCTGCCGTATCACTCCACACGGAGACGCTTGTAGCTCTTCTTGCCGCGCTGCAGCAGGATGCCTTTTTCAAGGGTCTCTTTGTCAAACACTTTATCGATCGCAGCAACTTTCTCACCGTCAACGCTGACGCCGCCCTGCTTGACATCGCGGCGCGCATCGGAGCGGGACTTCTCAAGTCCGCTCTTTACCAGAGCAGTGAGAATGTTGAGGCCGCCGTCCTCCAGATCATCCTGTGTCAGAATGACTTCAGGAACATTGGACATATCGCCGGCGCCGCCTGCCGCAAAGAGAGCCTTTGCGCCTTTCTCGGCTTTCACAGCTTCATCCTCGCCGTGTACCAGCGTAGTCAGTTCGTGGGCAAGGATCTCCTTGGCGGTATTGAGCTGGGCGCCCTCCCACTTGTCCATCTCGTCGATCTGCTCGAGAGGAAGGAAGGTCATCATGCGCAGGCACTTGAGGACATCCGCGTCACCGATATTTCTCCAGTACTGATAGAAGTCGTAGGGGGAAGTCTTGTCCGGATCAAGCCAGACAGCACCCTTTGCGGTCTTGCCCATCTTCTTGCCCTCGGAGTTGAGGAGCAGGGTGATGGTCATAGCGTGGGCGTCCTTACCCAGTTTTTTGCGGATCAGTTCCGTGCCGGCCAGCATATTGCTCCACTGGTCGTCGCCGCCGAACTGCATGTTGCAGCCGTATTTTTCATACAGGCACAGGAAGTCATAGGCCTGCATGATCATGTAGTTGAATTCCAGGAAGGAAAGTCCCTTCTCCATTCTCTGCTCATAGCATCTGGCGCGGAGCATATTATTGACGGAGAAATGAACGCCGATATCACGGATGAATTCAATATAATTGAGGTCGCGGAGCCAGTCGGCATTGTTGACCATCAGAGCCTTGTCGGGTCCGAATTCAATGAAGCGGCTCATCTGCTTCTTGAAGCACTCGCAGTTGTGGTCGATCTGCTCGACCGTCATCATGGACCTGAGATCCTGTCTTCCGGAAGGGTCTCCGATCATACCGGTACCGCCGCCGACGAGTGCGACAGGCTTGTTGCCGGCCTCCTGCAGACGCTTCATCAAAAGCAGGGCCATAAAGTGACCAACATGAAGAGAGTCGGCGGTGGGGTCAAAACCAATATAGAAAGTCGCCTTGCCGTTGTTGACCAGGTCGCGGATCTGATCCTCGTCTGTCAGCTGGGCCAGAAGCCCTCTTGCCTGCAGTTCCTCAAAAATATGCATGTTTTTTTCCATCGGTGAATGCTTTCTCCTTTATATGAATGATTCTTAAACCTGCTGTCTGCGGGGTGCCGTCTGAATAAAGATCAGAACACATCCCTGTCAGGAGCGGCTGTCTTTTGCCGGGCGCTTATTTTTTGTCAAGATCAAGCTGCTCGGAATTGCGCTTTATAAGGTGCGTTTTACGCTCGGTACCGGAAAGAAGCCGGCCGATATTGGCCCGGTGCCTGTACCAGGCCATAGCTGTCAAAAGGCCCTGGATGACAATGAGCTCGGTGAGCATGGGACCCGATATGCCGAATACCCCCCTCGTTCCTTCGATCACAAGCTGTATAAAAAGTCCCAGATACAAAATGAGCGATCCGAGAGAAACATAGCCGGTGATCAGATAGGGGATAAAAAACATCAGGATACCGGGCAGGATAAAGGACCAGTGAAATCCAAAGACATAGCCGGCCATGACCGCAACACCTTTGCCGCCCCTGAAGCCCATATAGAAGGGATAGTCATGTCCCAGGACCACCCCGGCAAAAGTCCATGTCTTAAGAAGGTAAACCGCCTCCGGGTGGGTCTTTCCGAAAAGGAATCCCACGAGGAGAAGTGCCAGCAGGCTCTTTAACACATCGCCCAGAAAGACGATCAGGCCTGCCTTTTTGCCAAGAATACGCATGGCATTGGTGGTACCTGAATTGCCGCTTCCGTGTTCACGGATATCGATCCCCCTGGTTCTTCCAACAATATATGCTGTCTGAAAAAGGCCGAAAACATAGCCGATTGCCAGGCAGACGATTCGCAATACAATAAGCTGATTCATGAATGCGCCTCCTAATTCAAGACCCGCCCGCGAGTCTTGCGCAATGAAGAATAAAAGTTTTACTTCTTCTCCGTGCGTTCACGGATGACAAAACGGATGGGAGTCCCGCGGAAGCCGAAGGCATCCCGGATCCGGTTTTCAATATATCGCTGATAGGAAAAATGCATCAGCTTTTTATCATTTACAAACAGTACGAATGTAGGCGGGCATACGCCGGCCTGGGTTCCGTAATAGATTCTGAGGGATTTGCCCTTGTCGGAGGGCGGCTGCTGCATAATGCAGGCCTCGTTGATGATCTCATTGAGGACACCGGTCTGAATACGCAGGTTCTGGTTGTCATGCACCATGTCGATCATGTCGTAGAGCTTGACCAGGCGCTGTCCTGTCTCTGCGGAAATAAAAATGAGTTCCGCATAGTTCAGGAAGGAAAGGACCTGACGCACTTTGTTGGTAAATTCTTTCACCGTGTGATTGTCCTTTTCAACCAGATCCCACTTGTTGACGGCGATGATCACGGCCTTGCCCCGATCATGCGCGATGCCGGCGATCTTGGCGTCCTGTTCGGTGACACCCTCGGAGGCATCTATGACAAGGACTGTGATGTCCGCGCGCTCAACGGCTCCTACACTGCGGGCGATCATATAGTGCTCCAGATTTTCCTTGATCTTGTTTCTGCGGCGGATGCCGGCAGTATCGATAAAGACATACTCCCTGCCGTGATAGGCGATGCGCGTGTCGATGGCGTCCCTTGTCGTTCCAGCGACATCAGAGACGATCACGCGGTTATGGCCGATCAGCCGGTTGATGATGGAGGACTTGCCGACATTGGGTTTTCCGACAATGGCGATCCGTACAGCGTCATCCTCTTCCTCATCTGCGGAATCGTCAGGGAAATATTTGATCACTTCATCCAGCATATCGCCGATTCCGGTGCGGTTGGCACTCGATACCGGCCAGGGATCACCGATCCCGAGATTATAGAATTCGTAGATGTCCGCCAGCATCTTGGCCGGGCTGTCCACCTTGTTGACCACCAGGACAACAGGCTTGCCGGAGCGCCTGAGCATATCAGCGACCTTGTTGTCCGAATCCACCATTCCGGTCGAGCGGTCCACCATAAAGATGATCACGTCCGCCATATCGATCGCCAGCTGCGCCTGTTCACGCATCTGGGACAGGATGACATCCTTTGAATCGGGCTCGATGCCGCCCGTGTCGATCAGTGTAAATTCCTTATCCAGCCAGCTGCAGTCCGCGTAGATCCTGTCACGCGTCACACCCGGCGTATCTTCGACGATCGAGATCCTCCTGCCCGCCAGCACATTAAAGAGCGTGGACTTGCCCACATTCGGCCGGCCGACGACAGCAACGATCGGCTTTCTTTTTCTTTTTGCCATATATAATGATTTCCTTTCCGTGTTTTTCTTTCCGAAAAAGACGTTCTTTTCATTGTATCCGAGAAACCCCTGCATGGCAAGACAAAAGTGTCCCGCCTTCCAGACTCACGCGCCGGACTCCCGCATCGGGCGCGGCCGCTTTGTGCGGCACAATTCCCTGCGCGCGAATACTGCACCGGCACATCTTCCGTGTGCCGGCTGCCCCGGAACAAGGCAAGCCCCCGCTTCGGGCATCTGTCCGTAACGGGGGCATGATCTTTTGCATAACGCAGCATACAGGTGGGATGTTACAAATCACACCCTCGCCAAACACTTTGCTGTTTGGTGCGGGGACTGCAGCCCTGACCTGGCTCAAGGGCGCTTTCCATTGGCCGAAGGAAAACGCCACGTTACCGGTCACGGTATGACCAGTAACGGCGGGATTATTTCAAAGAAGAATCTCCTGCGCTCTCCAGAGCTTTTCTCTCTCTGGCATTGTAGGCGGTGAGAATCTCCCTGATCTTCTCCGTCTGAACCTTGATTCCGTAAATTGCCGCATCATGGTTGAAGAAATCGATGATCGTGGCAATATATTTGCTCATATCCGCCATAGCAAAATAGGGCTTGTCCAGAAGTTCCTGAGGCAGATATGTGAGGTTGGTGGTGACAAGCTTGTCAAACCATCCCTGTTCGTATGCCTTGTCAAAAGCCTCAAGGCCGTCTGTAAAGAGGCCGAAGGTCGTGCAGACAAAGACCCTGCCCGCGTGCATCTGCTCTTTGAGCTGGCGGGAAGTATCCAGCATACTGCCGCCCGAGGAGATCATATCGTCGATAATGATCGCGTCTTTTCCGTCAAGCTTCTCACCCAGGAATTCATGCGCGACAATGGGGTTTTTGCCTCCCACGATCCTGGAATAATCGCGTCGTTTATAGAACATGCCTGTGTCCGCGCCGATTACATTTGCAAAATAGACGGTCCTGTCGAGGGCGCCTTCGTCCGGGCTGATGACCACAACATGGTCCTTGTCGACCTGCAGATCATCGCAGGTGGCCAGAAGGGCGTTCAGGAACTGGTAGGGCGATACAAAATTATCGAAGTTTTCCAGAGGCGCAACGCTGGCGATCCTGGGATCATGTGCATCAAAAGTAATGAAATTGTCTACTCCCATTTCGAAGAGCTCTTTGAGCATGAGTGCTGCATCGAGCGATTCTCGTGAAGAGCGGTGGTGCTGGCGTCCCTCATAGAGGAAGGGCATGATGACCGTGATCCTGCGTGCCTTTCCCTGGATGGAAGCGATCACTCTCTTGAGGTCCTGGAAATGATCGTCCGGAGACATATGATTGACAAAACCGTTCATCTTGTAGGTGACGGTCCAGTTCATGACATCCACAAGAATAAAGACGTCCTTGCCGCGGGCAGATTCCAGCATGACCGCTCTGCCCTCTCCGGTCTGAAAACGCTCCAGGTTCACATCCATCAGATAACTGTCCTGATAATAATTATCCCTGTAGGGAATCTCTTCCTCTGAATTGCTGTCAATTCTGCGGAAGTCGGAAATATAACTGCTTATCTTCTCTCCCAGCTGTCTGGCAGAGGGCAGCGCAATGATCGCGAGCGGAGCGACAGGCATACTTCTGTCAAGCTGCTGATTAAGTGAACGATCTAAAGCCATGAGCTCTCCTTCCCGGCAAGTACCGATGCGTACGGTTGATGATTATTTGTCTTCGGCCAGTTTCCGGTCACACCCTGACCGCGGTGCGTCTATCATTCAAGTTTCGCTTTTTTGCGCGCGTATCCCACGACTGAAGTCACGGGTACTGCGCGATGAAGAATAATACTGTAAACAGCACAGCATAATACACCTGTAACCAAGGTAATCATAACGGTTGCGAACATAATTCGCAAGCAGAAAATCACTTCCGCCGGCTGCAGTACATCTCCGGCAGCGTTTAAAAAAATCAGTCTGTAAAAGGGAAGGCATCCCGTATCCATCGGATACTTGCATCTGTCAGCGCGATCACGTCAAAGCGTACGGATGTCCCGGCAGTGCGGCCGGTCTGATGCAGATAATACAGAGCCGTACGGCAGATATTGTGCTGTTTTTCCGGTGTGACCGCCTCTTCAGGTGTCCCGAACCTCTGGCTGCCGCGATATTTCACTTCTATAAAAAGAAGTACGCCGTCCTGCTCACCGATCAGATCGATCTCACCGTTCCGATCCCGGAAATTGCGTTCAAGGATCTTCACCCCTTTTTTGCTGAGAAAGCGGACTGCCTCCTCTTCTCCCCGTCGGCCGGTCTCCTGCCTCGAAGAAGGGGATTCGCGCTGTACGGCAGAAACACCCTGTCCCCTGTGCTGGCCCGCCAGGATCCTGCCCAGAAAACTTCTGCGGTGGATCGGGCAGGGACCATATTCCAGGATCGCCTGACAATGCGCTTTTGTCCCGTAGCCCTTGTGGCCGGCAAA
>ONXK01000050.1 GCA_900321785.1 uncultured Lachnospiraceae bacterium
GCCAGCACCCGCATCAGGCGGATCCAGTGATTTGTATAAAAAGTATTCTGCTTTTCAAAGCGCTCCCGTTCGAATTTCTCCCTTCCGAAAGTCCTCACCACACGGACACCGGTCAGGTTCTCCTGGGCAATCGCGGACAGGTGCCCTTCCTCTCTGTCCACCGTCTCAAATTCCTCTCCAATCAGTCCGTAAAAGATCAGCGAGCTGATGATCATGATCGGGATAAAGACCGCAGCAGCCGCTGTCAAAACCGGCTGGATCGAGATCATAAAATAAAGAGACATAAAGACAAGGATAAAGACATGCAAAAGGGATGTGAGCTGCTCGGAGACAAATACCCGGATGGTCTCGACATCCGATGTGCAGCGCTGGATGATATCTCCCGTGCTGTTCTCTCCCAGCCAGGAATAGGGAAGGGAAAGGATCTGCCTGAACAGTTCATTCCTTGTTCTGCGCAGAAAGAGTTCGGACCCTTTCTCGTTGCTCATTTTAAAGGCATAGCGGCAAAGAGCACCCGCAAGAGCGGCTGCAGCGACTGCCGCTGCCGAAAGCCACAGATTCTGCCGCAGAAAGGAAGCGCCTCCCAGCCGCGCGATCATGCCCGCTGCCCACACCGGGATCGATGAAAGGTCGCCGCCGATCACCGCGTCCACGGTATACTGGATCAGACGCGGAATGATCAGGTCAAACAGGGCTACCAGGCAGGCAAAAACCGCTCCCGCAGCAAAATACCGGACACTTCCCTTCAGGAAAAAGAAGATCAGGCTTCTGTTTGACGGAAAACGCTGCGTCTCCGTCCCCATATTCACTTTTTTTTCATTTATCTTCTCTCTCATATCAGGATTCATCGTTTCCGGGCACACCCCGGCTCTGCTTTCCGGAATAACGAAAACATTCCCTCCTGAAATATGGTGTGCTGCCTGGAGCTGCAGATCAATTACCCGGAGGGAATGTTTTTCATGTCAGAGCCATTATGGATTTTTATCAAAAACACTTTCAGCGGGAGGATATCCTCTATCCGGTCCTGCGCTCATTCGGAAAGGAAATCACCCTTTATGGCAAAAGCATGGTTCATTGGTCCGCTGCCCTTGCCAAGATCCAGCATAGCCGCCAGAGCACAGGAGATATAGTTCTTTGCGCTCCTGACTGCTGTAGGAAGGTCATACCCTTTCGCCAGTCCCGAAGCAATGGCGCTGGAGAGGGTACACCCCGTTCCATGGGTATTGGGATTGTTGATCCTCTTTCCCTTGAACCAGATCATCTCTTTTCCGTCATACAGAAGATCGTTGGCATCATTGATGCTGTGGTTGGGGGTGATCACTTTTGCAAGAGGCAGCAGTTCTTTTTTCAGTGTCCCGATCGCATCCTCACTGATCAGCCTTGCGCCGCTGGTAGCGACCATCACAGGATCGACGACCAGATTCTCCGCTCCGTAAAAACGCAGCCTCTCGGCGATCACTTCGATCAGAGCAGAAGCCGAGACCATTCCCGTCTTCACTGCATCCGGGCGGATATCCGTAAAAATACAGTCCAGCTGCGCCTTCAGAAACTCGGGAGTTACCTCCATAATATCTGTGACGCCGGTTGTATTCTGTGCAGTCAGGGCAGTGATCGCGCTCATGGCATAAACACCGTTCGCTGTCATTGTCTTGATATCTGCCTGGATACCGGCGCCTCCGCTGGAATCACTTCCGGCGATTGTTAATGCAGTCCTCATAATGTGTCTCCTTCCTGTGAGTCCCGGATCTGTACATGCATTAATTTTATATAGCGGCAGACAGTGGTGCCCCCAATCTGCCGCTTTTTCATACCTGTGGCCATGGGCAGGTCCCTGCAAACATGTATGATGAAAACTACGCGCTGCTTCAGGCGAGAAGGTCCTCACCGGGGCCCATCATAGCGATGTCGACAGCGGTCGCATCTTCCAGATGGAAGACTGCCATGTGGTGGCCGGTCTTCTCATTGTAGATATCCTTCAGATTGGGCATAACCTCAAGACCTGCCGCCTCATACTTGGGATCGGTATCAAAAACGGCCTTGCCGGTGTAGCGCATCCAGTGGCCGTCCGGCTTGCAGGCCACGATCTCCACTTTGGGATTTGCAGTAAGCTGCTTGTAAACATCCTTGAAGTCACCTACGCCGAACATCTCTTTTCCTTCCATTTCCATATGGAAGCCAAGAGGACGAAGCCTGGGCTGATCACCGTCTACGGTTGCCAGGAAAAAGACACCTGCTTCATTCAGAAAATCATGTACCTTACTCATTTTTCCTCCTTAATAATACATTAAAACAAAAATATCCCGCCTGAAGTTCCGGACTCATCTTTACATGTCTCTGTCATAGAATAATAAAGAACCTTCTGTCCATACCTGCTTCCGGTAAAATATCGGTTAAAGCCGGGATTTTCAAGCAAAGGACGCACGAAAGCCGTCGAGGCCGGTGCAGTTCTGACTTGTAACAGTATAGTCTTTATCGGGATATTTCGCAACCGAAGTGTACACTCTTTCCAACCATGTCGAAGCGCTCCTGCGCATTAAATACATACCGGTCCAGCCTCTCCATTGCCTCCCGGACACGGGTAAGCGGCAGTGCAAGGTTGATGCGCAGATGACACTGCCCGTTGAACATTTTCCCGTCCTGAAGGGCGACGCCCGTCTGCCAGCAGAGATGCTCCAGTTCCTGCAGGGTCTTTTTGTGCGCCCCGCACCAGCCCGTACAGTCGGGGAAGAGCATATAGGTCCCCTCCGGTTCGGCCAGGGTGACACCCTCGAAGCGGCTGCGGATATAATCCACCGCATAGCGGGTATTTCCCGTAAGGACCCGGCGCAGTTCTTCCAGCCATGCCTCCCCCTCCGCGGAATAGGCTCCGATCAGGGCGTACATGGACAGCACATTCATATCATTATAGTGGCTCAGCGAGGCTTCTTTCAAAACTCGCTCGCGCAGGGTTTTATTATAGATAATGTGATAGCTGCCCACAAATCCGGCCAGATTGAAAGTCTTGGAGGGCGCATACAGGGCCACCGTGTTTTCACGTGCATAATCGCTGACGCTCTGGGCCGGAATATGCCTGTGTCCGGACAGGATCAGATCCGACCAGATCTCGTCGCTGACGACTTTGACATCATACTTCGCAAAGATGGCAAATGCCTGCTCCAGCTCTTCTTTTGTCCAGACACGCCCGCAGGGGTTGTGGGGTGAGCAGAAAACAGCAGCATGGATACGGTTATCTCTGATCTTCCGCTCCATATCCTCAAAATCCATATACCAGCTGCCCGCGCCGCCGTCTGTCTCCCTGTAGATCAGGGGGCTGTGAACAATGTGGTATCCATTATTGCGCAGCGTATTGGTAAAGCCGATATATGTCGGTGTGTGCACAAGGACATGATCACCGCGGGAACAGAAGACATTCAGGGCGCTGACAAGACCTCCCAGGACTCCGTTTTCGTATCCGATACAATCCGCATCCAGGCCGGGCACTGCCTCCGCACCGTGGCGGGCCCGCTGCCATCGGATGATCGAGTCATAATATTCCTCACGGGGCATAAAATACCCAAAGGCAGGATGCTGCAGTCTCTCCGACACCGCCTGCAGGATGGAGGGAGCCGTGGGGAAATTCATATCCGCCACCCACATGGGGATCACATCAAAGCCTTCAGCCGGGGCCTCGGGCGCAAAGCCGTTCATTTTTCCAACCGCATCCACAGCCAGCGCATCGTGGCCGCGGCGGTCCATAATCGAGGTAAAATCATATTTCATCCTGTTTCTCCTCTATGTGTGATCATACGCACCCTTGCAAGTCCGTACAATAAATTACGTGCTTCTTTGATACAGCTGCATATAGTGCATATAGTGCGGGACTTTTCCTTGCAATCCCCGCATACGCGCACTAAAATATTATCATCAGTCCCCGGTTCCGGGAGGAGGGCGGCGAGGTTGTCTGCATCAGCAGTCTGCCGGACTGTCCGGCCGGTATTCAGAGCAAATATATGAGAGAATGGTTGATATACGCGGCCGCCGGGGCGTGCCAAAAGGACATCCTGTCTAAAAGCTCTGTAAGCACACAGACGCTTTTTTACACATATTTACGGGCAGCCGCCCATAGCAGCAAATATAAAAGGAGGCCTTTATGATTCTCGCGATCGATACCGGAAACACTCACACTGTGATCGGCTGTATCGATTCGGACGGTGAAATCGTTCAGATTGTCCGGATGGAAACCAATCATCATAAAACAGAGCATGAGTATGCAGCAAGCATGAAGCTCGTCCTGGAGCTGAACGGTGTCAATCTTCACCGGATCGAGGGTGCAGTGATCTCCTCCGTTGTTCCGCCCCTGACAATCATCCTCAAAAAAGCCGTCAAGATCATCACTGGCGTGGATGCCCTTATCGTCGGCGCCGGAATCAAGACCGGTCTTCCGATCATGATCGATGATCCCGGCACGATCGCGGCAGACCTGGTCGCCACCGCAGTCGCCGCCAAGGAATACTATCCTCTACCCAGCATCATCATTGACATGGGTACCGCGACAACCGTAACCGTTGTGGACCGCAACGGGCGCTACATCGGCGGAGCGATCCTTCCCGGTGTCGGGCTCTCCATGGACGCCCTGACCAGAGGAACTTCCCTTCTTCCCAAGATCGAGATCGTGCCTCCCAACAAGGTCATTGCTACAAATACCGTGGAGTGCATGAAGGCAGGTATCATATTCGGATCCGCCGGAGCAATCGACGGGATCCTGGACCGCTTCACAGATACTCTCGAAGCAACAGGTGATGAGGAGTGGAGTATCGTAGCAACCGGCGGTCTTGCCGGCACCATCTGCCCCTGCTGCAGGCACAATATCATCCTGGATGAAAACCTTCTCCTCAAAGGACTGCATATCATCTGGGAGAAGAACCGCGGAGGCCGCCGGAAGGCAAAATAGGGATTGTCAGATAAAAAGACAGGTTTCCGGACTGTACAGGCTTCACAGTCATGACCGTATGCGGGAAAAAATGAACATACTTTCCCTCCATGACCTCCTGTTTACAAACATGTATGATGAAAACTGCCGTACCGGCTGCCTTTTAAAGCAATGCCGGCACGGCAGTTTTTTTGCCGCTCGTCAGAGCGGTACTCTGAAGCATTTTCGCGCAGGTGAAAATGTTAAAGGATCAGCGAAGCTTCCTGTGCGGACTGCACTTCGGGAGAATGCTCCGGGGTCAGATTTTCGGGAGAACCTCCGCAAGACCGCTCATAAAGTCTCCGGAATAGTACTCGATCTTGCCGGTATCACATGCCGCGGTCATGGCTGCATCGATCGGGATGCGGGCAACTACGGGGATGCCTTCTTTGGCGGCAGTCTCTTCCACATGGCTCTTTCCGAACATGTGGATCTCTTCACCGCAGTGAGGACATTTGATATAGCTCATATTTTCGACGATACCGAGGATCGGAACATCCATCATCTTCGCCATGCCGACCGCCTTATTGACGATCATGCTGACCAGGTCCTGAGGGGTTGTAACGATCAGAATGCCGTCCACGGGCAGGGACTGGAAGACTGTCAGCGGAACATCACCGGTTCCCGGAGGCATATCGACGAAGAGATAATCCACATCGCCCCAGGCGACATCCGTCCAGAACTGCTTGAGCGCACCGGTGATCACGGGGCTTCTCCAGATTACGGGCTGCTCTTCGTTTTCCATCAGCAGGTTCATGGACATGACCTTGATACCGGTAACAGATGTTGCGGGGAAGATCGTATTTTCATTGGCGCTCAGATCATAGGGCGTCACGCCGAACATTCTGGGAATGCTGGGACCTGTGATATCCGCATCCAGGATGCCGACGGAATGGCCCTGACGGCTGGTCCAGAGTGCGCTCATGGCTGTGACGGAGGACTTGCCTACACCGCCCTTGCCGCTGACGACAGCGATCATCTTTTTTACATGAGAGCCCGGATTGGGATCAACCTTGAAATTGGGCTGGGGGGGTGCCATTTTACCGGTGTTCGACTTCGGTGTATTGTCGTTGCTCATACTATTATGCTGCTCCTTTCCATATTGTGAACGTGGGCAGTTCCCACAAACATGTGTGTTCAAGACTCGCTCGCGGGTATTGCGCGATGAAGAATAAAAACCAATGTGCCGCGAACCAGGATTTGCCAGGCGGCAAAAGAAAAACTGCCTGTCTGTCAGCAGTCTTTTAATGATACCTTTTACAGACTGTTTTTTCAACTCCGTCAGACACTGTAATGTGTTCTCCTTTCCGACCAGGCCGCGGATTCAAGACTCGCTCGCGAGTCTTGCGCGCCGGATGCGGGTTGCCTGCAGAATTAATCAGCTTTCAGGCAGGCGGCAAAAGCGTAGGTTTCAGACAGGCTGCAGAAGCCGGAGGAGTTCAGACCTTCCTGATTTTGAGGACGCCTTTTTGTGCATTGCTGTGGAGGTGGGCCTTGAAAAACGTCGGTACTTGCTTTTTGCAAGCTCCGCGGGAGCGGGAGCGCCCCACCGAAATAGTGATGCACAAAAGGCGCACTGTTTTCAGCAGGCTGTAACGCCGGAGGTTGCAGGCAGACTGCAGTTTCAGCCTGCACCCCCGCAGATTGTCATGTACCCGCAAAAATGATAAGATGATGGCGTATGGCAAATTGTAATGGAAAGGAATCTGTTCAAAGATGGATGATATTAATATCGCTATGCTTATTGACGCCGACAACGTCAGTTCAAAATATATTCCCGGGATCCTGAGCGAACTCTCCAAGTACGGCAAGATCACGGTGCGCCGCATGTACGGGGACTGGTCCCAGGACCGGCTTCATTCATGGCTGAATCGGGCTTCCGGCTATTCGCTGACACCTGTGATGCAGCCCAACAACACCCCCGGCAAAAACGCCTCCGACATCGGCCTGATCATCGATGCTATGGACATCCTGTACACAGGTGATGTACAGGGATTCTGCATCGTGTCGAGCGACGGTGATTTCAACAAGCTTGCCACCCGGCTCCGCGAAGCGGGCAAGGTCGTCATCGGCATGGGTGAAAAAAAGACGCCGGAATCCTTCCGTGTCTCCTGTGAGCGCTTTATTTTCCTGGAAGTCATCAATGAGAGCGACAGCGACAGCGATGATGATGTTGTGACGGTCAGCGGCAAGCGGGCACGCAATTCCCGCAAAAAGTATTCCGGCCCCCAGCTTCCCGTCCCCGCATCCAATTACAACAATACCCTGTACGGCGGAAACAGCACGCAAAGCGGAAAAGGAAATGGCGGCGCTTCCTCAAATGCGGGCGGATCCGATTCCGGCAGCAGACGGCGTAAATCCTCCTCCGCAGCATCTTCTTCTGCGGAACAGGCCGCTTCCTACGGATCTTCCGTCGGCAGCAGTCTGTACGGGTCGGGATCCTACTCGTCCTATTCCGGCACCGGCGATTCCTATATTTATGACGGCTCCTTCAATTATACTGCCGACCAGGACGCAGTCAGTGACGATCAGCTCTTTACGCCTCCGGAAACCATTGAAGCCACCATCGTCAAGATGATCGAAGACAACAATGCGGAAGGAAAGGAGACCGGTCTGGGCGAGATCGGCTCCCGCCTGGTCAAGATCTTTCCGGATTTTGATATCCGCAATTATCACTACAGCAAGCTTTCGGAGTTTCTCAAGGATCTCCCTTCTCTGTCTGTCGAAAACCGGGACAACGCAGTCTGGGTCTCCCTGAGCAGCTCCCCTGACTCTGATATCGAGAGCCAGATCCTGAAGATTTTTGAAAACCATCATACGGACGATATTTACATCACGACCCTGAAAAAAGAACTGGAAGAGGTCAATGACAAGCTGGACGCCACGATCCGCAAAAGCGGCGTGACACGCTTCTCCGTCTACCTCAACCGCATGATTCCCTCTGTCCAGGTCAATGGCCGGCATGTAATGCTGCGCAAAAACTGACCCCGGACTTCTTCGGAAGACATCAAAAGTCCCCTGCCCTTTCCACAAGGCAGGGGACTTGCTTTTTTGTCAAATGCAAGACTCGCTCACGAGTCCTGCGCGATGAAGCGAGTTTCACTTTTTTGCGCGCGTATCCCACGACTGAAGTCACGGGTATTGCGCGATGAAGAATAAACGGATGGGGTTCTCCAATCAGATCACATCCACTTCCCCGGCATGAAGAAAACGTTCAATACGGGCCCAGTAGGTCTCCGGATCGGCATTGACTGCCTGTCCGTGTCCCGCCTCGGGAATCCACTGGAATGCTTTCGGACAGGACGCAGCCTTATAGAGAGCAGGCATCATCCGGGGCGGTACAAAGTCGTCCTCCTGTCCCTGGATGAACAGAGTAGGCGTACTCGAGCAGGCTGCTGCCTGAATCGGAGAAGCCTTGGCAAGGTCATAGCCGGCACGTACCATTACAAGTGCCCGCACGGCTTCCATCATGGCAGATACCGGAAGCAGTTTCTTGTCCACGCGGCTGTAGACAGACGCATAGAGGTCCATGGCAGATGTATAGGACGAATCCGCCACAGCAGCCACCACCTGTTTCGGCAGGCTGTATCCGGTCGTCATCAGAACTGCAGCCGCACCCAGAGAGACTCCGTGAAGCACGATCTGTGCCGCAGGGTCTTTTTCCAGGATCCAGTCGATCCAGCGCAGAATGTCGCGGCTGTCGTCATAGCCCATGCCGACATAGTCGCCGTCGCTTCGTCCGTGACCGCGCAGATCGGGCAGGAGGACATTCATCCCGTAACGGTCATAGTAAACAGCGGCATAGAGGCCCATGCCGTCGGAAGAATCCGCAAAGCCGTGAACGCAGACTGCAAACCGGTGCTCAGGTACAGACTGTGCCGGGGTCTTTCCGTCTTCTGAAGCGCTTTCCGGCCCTGCGGCCGGGTTCTCCTCCAACATCACAGGTTCCGCAGGGATATAGCTGCCGTGCATCTGCAGACCGTCATCAGCGCGAATATATACATCTTCGCGCTGAGGGTGGTTTTTTATCCAGCTGCTGCCTTCGGCAAACTCTTTTTCAAACTTTTTCCCGCCGCGGCGCGGAACAGGTCTCCCGGGGGTCATATACGTATTATAAAAATGTCCCGCCGCGCCTATAACAGCGCCGGTACAGGCACAGGCACCTGTCAGTAAAACCAGACCTGCTGCGTCCCGCAGGCCTTTTCCAGTTTTTTCAGCCATAAATTCTTCCTTCCTGTTGATATCTTTAAAATCGGTCCCGGCTTGTTCTCAGCAACGTTTTCAGGATCCTCACTTAACACGTACAGCGACGGTCAGCGAGAAACGGGTAATGCCTGCACTGCTCCGTGCATCGAGGCTTCCGCCCATGAGAGCGGCAGCTTCCTGTGCCGCATAGAGTGAAGGCAGCACCGCCGTGTCGGATTCTGCTCTCTGTCCGGCATCAAAAATTGCCTGCATTCCCCTCTCCGGAATATCAGCACCGTTATCATCAATTGTGAAATACAGATTTACGATCCCGCTGGATGGCCGGTCGGCCCGGCAGTGAATACTGATCGTACCGCCTGTCCGGGCACGGGAGATCGCATTTTCGATGATCTCGTACAGTGCACGGCGGAGCAGAGCCGCAAAACCGATCACATCGGACGGCAGTCTGCTGTCCTCAAAAAGACGAAGGCTGATCCCTTTTTCCGCGCAGACTGTCTCTTCGTACTCCACAAGACTCTTCAGAAATGCTTCTGGTGAAAACTTCTCCGCTTTCAGCACATTCTCCCGGGCGGGCGCTATTTCCGGGAAATCATCCACCGCCGGCTCTATCTCCGGAAAATCGTCCATGGCGGAGAAAACCGTCAATGCTTCCGTCTTCGCCATCCAGTCCCCTTCACGGCTTTCCGCAAAGGCAGGGATGACCGGAGCCGACCCCCGCTCAGATCTGGCAGTCCGGCTGGCCGCCGGGGATCTCACTGCAGTCGAAGACTGTGATGAGGTCACAGACTGCACTCCGGCCGCTGACTGCACTCCAGACACTGACTGTAATCCCGCCGTTGATTGTACTCCGGCAGCTGATTGTACTCCGGCTGCTGACTGTACTCCTGTCGCAGGCTGTATTGGAGCCGGAGAGGGCATTACCGCAGTGGACATCTTGGAAGTGCCCGAAGGCTGCATATCGGCTTTGATGGTCTCCGAGATCAAAACGGGAGCTGTATTTGCGAGCTCTTTTTCTTCCCTGCGCAGCTCATCGTTCTGCTCCTCGAGCAGTTTATATTTTTCTTCCAGGGTCAGAAGACGTGCCTTCTCTCTGCGAAGCTGCTGCTCAAGAGCCCGGTTCCTGGCCTGTGCTTCCCGAAGCTGTTCCTCGAGAAGTTCACGGGCACCGACTGCCTCTTTCATCTGCTTTTGGGCACGCGCCTCGTAGTTGCGTACCCTGCGGGAGGCATCTTCCTCGATCCGGTCGCGTTCCGCAGTGACCTGTTTCAGCATAGATCTGGCTTCCTCCAGCTGGCGGCCCATCAGGACGCCGCGCTTCTTTTCCTCCGCGAGGCTGTTTTCCACCCGCGTGAGCTCAGAGGTATGTTTCTCCTCCGCCTTTTTCATGGCATCGGTCAGTTCATTCTGCCTGCGCGCTGCGGTTTCATTTGCCTTGCGAAGATCGGCGCGAAGCTGATCCTGGCCGGCACGTCCCATTTTAGAGGCGCGTTCCACCCGTCTTTCCATTTCCTGCTGATCGGATTCACGATTATAGTAAAACAGGTACAGGCGCGTCGTGCCGTCTTTGTCCTTAACACGCCGGATCACAAGCTCTATACGAATTCCTTCTTCGCCGGACTGCTCCGGCTTTCTGAGGCGGAAAATACCGCAGGAAACAGCTTTCCCGGTCGCCGCCTTATCCGGATTCAGGACGTGGGACGACATCAGGCGCTCGCGTGTGATACTCGTGATCTCAAGGCCGTAAAAAGGATCCTCCAGGATATTCTTCATATATACACTGTTGGATACCCCGAACATAGACGGCAGATTCCTGCTCGTGTAAAAAACTCTGGGCCCGGTTTTGCCGGTTTTTATGTTGTTTTCTTTTCGGCGGCCCCGGTAGATTTTGACATCCCCGTCGCTCTCATCCGGCAAAAGCTCTGCCTTTTTCTTTTCATCAGCATCCTCTTTTGCGGATTCTTTTTGTGCAGGTACCTGCGGCGGATATTCGATTCCGCACAGTGCCTCCGGAATCTGACGAAGGATCTCTGTAGCGGAATCCAAACGGCTTTGCAGCTTCTCGGTCGTCAGATGAAAGCCGGTGGTCTCCTGAAAGACACAGTAATAGAGCGTACCGCCGTTTGCCTGATAGGCCGGAGCTCCCTTCATGCGGAAATAAAAGCTGTTGCCGTCCCGGCGATAAAAACGCAGATTGGCGGTAATGCCGCCGCCGTTTTTACGTGCCTCGGCAATCTGCTCATGGAGCCGGTCCCTATCCTCCTCTGCAGCCATGAAAAAGGGATTCCGTGCCATGGCGCGCGCAAATTCCTCCTGTCTGTAGCGAAGGCGGTGTGAAAAATAATCATTGTAAAAAATCGCTTCTTCCCTGCGCCCGTCAAGACAGGCGAGGATCATTATCCCGCAGGGAAGATTCTCCAGAAAGGCGCTGAGCTGCTCCGAGCTGTCGCGCTCCGATTTTTTGGAAAAATGCAGGAAAGTGATCTCGAGATTCTTGCCCCGCCGGCAGATCACCATGGAACACCGCAGATAAAGTGGCCTCTCTTCTTCACTCGATACGAGATTGATCTCATACGCCACTGTCATTATATTGTCCGCGCTCGGAGAACTCTTAATGGATATCAAATCCACATACATCGATTCCTTCTGTGCCTTGATCTGCCTGCGCAGATATTTGAGGACAGCTCCTTCCGACAGAAAGTGATGCATATTCTCCGGAGTAATCCATACCAGATCCCCTGCCAGCATCTTCTGACAGGCATCCGCGTCTCTTTGATCAAAAAATGTATTTAAAAAATCTTTTCCGAAATCAATAGGTGTTTTCATGTGTCCATTATAACAGAGCACGGGAAATAATGCGCTCTATTTTCACCTCGATTCACATACATGATGCAAGGATCAATCGTTGGTAAGAGGAACTCAGAGCCATCGCATTCCTCAACATCTTATATATAGAATCATCTATATTTTTAAACAGAAAATCGTATTCGCACCTGCCATTGAATTATCAGGCGAAAATTTTAGTGTTTATTGCGCTAAAACGTAATCCTTTGACCGCTTTTTGCTTATACTTTTTAAGAAATACAGAAACCGACGTTATTTGTATGTATAGGGAGAACCGTATGCGTTACAGAGAAAGACTCCGTTCTTTACGGGAAGAACGGGATCTTACCCAGGATCGTGTTGCGGAAATTCTTGGCATATCGCAGCGCACTTATAGTGATTATGAATCCGGAAGACTGCGCATTCCGGTAGACCGCCTGATGGCTCTGGCAAAATTCTACGATTGCAGCATCGACTATATATCCGGGGCAAGTGATATTCACAGGCCCTATCCCGGAAGGTAACAGAAAAGGATTTCAAAAAAATAAGATTCCGCAGCAGAAAGGACCGGCTCGACTGCCGGTCTTTTTTAGTTTATTTTGGTGCAGGTTTGGCCCGGTAACCTTGCATTCTAATTCCCGCCTTGCTAAGATAATCAGAACATCACTTACTAAGAGACAGACATGTTGCGAAAGGAATCAGATGATCAGGCTTTTGTGTGTCGGTAAAATGAAGGACAAGGCACTGCAGTCGCTTGCCTCGGAATATGTGCGGCGGATCTCGGCTTTTTCCAGGGTGGAAGTGTTCGAGGTAAAGGACGAGCCCAACACGCATACAGAGCGGGAGGCGGAAATGGTCCGCATCAAGGACAGCGAAGCGGAACGCGTACTCGCAAAACTGCGGGATCAGGATCTGGTCATCCTTCTGGATCTGGGCGGTAAAATGTGGGACAGCGAACAGTTCTCCCAAAAGCTCGACAGCTGGCAGCAGAAAGCCGGCCGGAAGGGCGGGGATCTTGTATTTGTCATCGCCGGTTCTCTCGGTCCGGGGACATCGCTTCTCAGGCGTGCGGATGAACGCTGGAAGCTGTCGGATCTCACCTTTACGCATCTTCTGACAAGAGTGCTGATCCTGGAACAGATTTATCGTGGATTCATGATCCTGCACGGCAGGACGTATCACAAATAAAAACAATGAAAAAGGGAGGTTCCTGAATGAATATCCGTGAAGAAGCAAGGAAAATGAAGCTTGTCGCTCCTGTGCTGGCTGCGTCCTCCAATGAAACGCGAAATCAGGCGCTGCGCGCGATCGCAGATGCGCTGTCTGCAAAAAAAGACGAGATCTTTGCCGCAAACGCGGAGGACTGCCGGGCGGCCGAAGAGAACGGGATCGCACCTGCGGTTATGAAGCGTCTCGTCTTTAATGAGGCAAAACTGACCGACGTCTGCAGGGGAATCGACCAGCTGATCTCTCTTCCGGATCCGATCGGCAGGTCACTTCTCAAAAGAGAACTGGATGCCGGTCTTGTTCTGGAGCGCGTGAGTGTACCGATCGGTGTCATCGGTGTGATCTTTGAGGCAAGACCGGACGCACTGGTGCAGATTTCCACCCTCTGCCTCAAGAGCGGCAACTGCGCGATCCTTAAGGGCGGCAAAGAAACCGCGCGGACCAATCGTGTCCTTTTCACCATCATCCACGAAGCCGCGGTCTCTGCCGGCCTTCCTCAGGAATGCCTGCTGCAGGCGGAGCTTCACAATGAAATCGACGAACTCCTGCAGTGCGAAAAAGATGTGGACCTGCTCATTCCCAGAGGCTCCAATCAGTTTGTGCAGTATATCATGAACAACACAAAGATCCCGGTCATGGGCCACGCGGACGGCATCTGCCACATCTACGTGGACCGCGATGTGGATATGGATATGGCAACAGATGTCATCATCGATGCCAAGACCCAGTACACCGCAGCCTGCAATGCAGTGGAGACCCTCCTGATCCACCGCGATATTGCCCCCGTCTTTCTTCCCCGCCTTGCCGGAGATCTCAGGGCGGCCGGTGTTAAGCTCCGGGGTACACAGGAAGCAGAGGATATCATCGTCGGGTCATCGGAAGCTGCCGCCCATATCGAAGCTGTCGATATTATGACAGAAGACGATTTCCGCACGGAATATCTGGATCTGATCGTATCCATCCGGATCGTCGCAGACGTCGAGGAAGCTATTGATCACATCAACCGCTACGGTTCCCACCACACGGATTCGATCCTGACCCGTGATGACGCTGCTGCGGCACGCTTTATGCAGATGGTCGACTCTGCAGGTGTCTACCGCAACTGCTCCACCCGTTTCGCGGACGGCTTCCGCTACGGCTTTGGTGCCGAAGTCGGCATCAGCACCAGCAAGCTCCACGCGCGCGGCCCCGTCGGCCTCGACGGCCTGGTCACTTATAAATACCTGCTCAACGGCAGCGGCCAGACTGTGGGCGACTACGCCAGCGGCAGAAGCAGTTTTCACTTTAAAGACTTATAACAGGATTTCAGAGTCAACAGTCGGTTTCATCAGCTCGTCATGTCAAAAAGCGAATAAAGATCGTTTGGCCCAACAGCTCAGCTGCGCCCCGGTCCGATCTTTCGGTTTCGTATGATATCAAAGAGCCTCCACAGCATATATTCGCGAGTATATGCTGTGGAGGCTCTTTTTATCAATATACCGGCATTCGGGATTTATTGGAGTATCATGCGTATTGAACTTACCGGTTTTATGGTGTTTTCTGTTTGGATTCCGCCGCCGCCCGCACAGTGATATGGACCGGTGCGGAAGGGTCCGTTTCTTCGAAAGCAAAGGCATCGCTGATTTCCAGCGTGGAACTGCCGTTCGCATCGACCCTTTTCCCATTGATCTCCCATCCGGCAAAGCTGCAGCCTTCAGCAGGATGTGCGGTGACGGTAAAGGCTGTGCCGCGATAGTATTCATTGGACCAGGTCTCCCCGGGAGACAGGGTCATATTGTTCCAGGTGAGGGAGACACCTTCGCCCGCCTCGATCGTAACCTCATAGCGCTCTTCAAGGCCCATGTATTTGGCAACATCTGCACGGTACAGGGCTTCTTTTTCCACGACATTGTTTTTGGTCGCAGAAATGGTGTCTTCCATCTCTTCCCAGAATGCAGGGCCGTAATCCGTGATATACTCCCGCTTCATGTCATCGTAGACGGCATCGAGAATTTTGCAGGCGTACTCCGGTTCAAAGCTTGTCCGGAGCAGGTCGTCTACGAAGGTCAGGAAGGTATCCCTGTATTTTTTGCATTGCATGACATGATGGAAGGTGTTGTCTTCATCCTTCATAAGGTAGTCGACTACTTCCGTAGACCAGTGTTCAGGCTTGCTGTGCAGACCGTTGGTGAGGATCTGGTCCATATCGTCCAGAAGGAAGCGGTATCGTCCGTCCGTATAAGGATTTTCCGGATCCGTCTCCCCCAGGTAGCGCCACATGGTCACATTGTTGAAGGGCCAGTCGGAATTGTTGAAGAGCGTCTCAAGCGCAAAATAGAACAGGTAATTGTCCATATCCACGGCTTGTTCCAGAGCTTTCTGGTTTTGCGTCATCGTCAGATCGGCCTCAAAAAGCGGAAGGATCTTTGCCGTCTTATAGGCTTCGTAATCGCTGGCGTCGTATCTTTCAATGGCATCCGGTGTTTTCAGCCCGAACAGACTGCACATATACTCCTTTGTAACACTCGGTGTGATATCACAGGCTGTATAGAACTCCCCGTTGAGGTAAGTGACCCCCAGCCGGGCTTCCGGAAGCCCGGGAAAACCGCAGCCATCCGAAAGTATCTTCGCGCCGCGGGCGCTGCGGATCCTGTAGTAAGGTACGCCGTGGGTACGGAAGCGAAGCTTCCGGAAAGTATCAGGCTCTCGTTCAGAAGAGGCATCCGTTAGTTTCTCAACATTACCGGCCCGGCTGTAGGCGCTGCCCTTAAACATATCCAGTTGAAAGCTGTCGCCAGAACTTCCTCTCCATGTTGAAGCTTCCGCGCAGAGACTTCTGGTCGGAAGGATCCTTGAACTGAAGCCTCCCACCGAGATCCCCGCATCTTCTTCGAGAAGGACTTCTCCTTCAGGGGAAAACAGGGTCACATGTCCGTCCTTGACCCAGTCCTCTCCTTCGTGATAGAAGTTGCCGGAGCGGTCCACGCGCTTTCCTTCATCAATATCTTTCTGGTAATTGCTTCCTTTGACCATAATACCATGGTCATAATCAAAGAGATTTGCGGAATCTGTGCTGATACAGACAACGTATGCGTCATAACGGTCGGACACACCCGGTCCGATCACATAGGTACGGGTCACAACTGCCCCCATATCTTCTCCCTGCACGAGGCGGGCACGGACAGGCACAACGCGGATCCCGTCATCTGCGGCTTCCACAAGAGTGCCCTCTCCCGAGGCAAGAGCATCTTTTTCCTGTTTCCACTGCCGGTACTGTCCTTCCAAAGTTGTGTCTTCTTCCGCATCCCCGGCCTGCGTGGCTTTTGCCTCTTCACTTTTTTCCGCCTCGATCCGGCGGATTGCGCTTTCCAGGTCAATACCTTGGCCCGGATCATAAAGAGCACTGTCTGCTGTCGGCTCGTCCCCGTTGAGCGTATAGCGGATCTCGATGCTGTCCTCCTGCGGGATCGCGTCATCCGTTTTCAGCTGCAGTACAAAGGGATCTTCATAGAATCCGCTGTCAGCACTAAAAGAAAGAGGATCCCCGTCCGTCTTTTCCAGAGCGGTACGAAGTGTCCTCGTCTTTTCGTATTTAAAATAATAAAAAAACAGCAGGGCCGCCAGGAACAGTGTCATGACCACTGCATATTTGATTCCTGTATTCTGCCCTGCTTTCATTTTATCTCCTTCCGGGACCTTTTCCGCCTCCCGGAGGCTGTGCGTTCTGGATCTTGACTCTGGACTCGGTCGTACGAATATACCGGTCATCCTTCGCGCGAAGATGCATTCCTCCCTCTGCGACATAGGCAGAGGCCTGGCTCAGCTGTGCTACCGGCTTCATCTGGCTGCAGAGCACTGCATTCACGATAAA
>ONXK01000022.1 GCA_900321785.1 uncultured Lachnospiraceae bacterium
CCGACTGCCAGTGCGATGATGGGTGTGCCCAGGAATGTGAGGATGTCTTTGACTATGCCTGTCATACCTGCCATGGAGGAGATGGAGGAAAGAGCCATCAGGATGATAGGAACAATGATGGGAGCCATGGAATCCCAGCCGCCGGGCAGTTTGCCGTATTCGGCAACCAGTTCTTCATAAGTCTTGGTGACTTCGCCGGCATCCGCTTCGTCCGCGGCGCGGACCTTTTTACCGATATAGTTGGCGTAAAAATAGCCTGCGATCAGAGGGAAGATGGAGCAGATCACACCAAATCCCATGACCATCAGAAGATTGTTTCCCACGCCCAGAGTATTGGCTGCGGCGATGGGGCCGGGAGTCGGCGGGATAAATACGTGCGCAAGGTACAGACCTGTGCCCAGACCTACAGACATGGCGACAGAGGACTCACCGGTACGGCTGACCAGAGCTTTACGGATCGGGTTGAGGATAACGAAACCGGAGTCACAGAAAACAGGAATGGAAACGACCCAGCCCATCAGCTCCAGTGCCAGGACAGGATGGTTTTTTCCAACCAGATTGATGACCATGTCAGCCAGCTTCAGGGCAGCGCCCGTCACTTCCAGAACAGAACCGATCAGTGCGCCCAGGATGATGACGATACCGATGCTGGAGAAAGTACCGGAGAAACCGGCACCGATGACCGATGCGATACCGGAGACCGTAGTCCCGTCCTCCAGTGTAGTGTCAACGATCGGGATTCCTGCCACAAGGCCCAGGATCAGGGAGATTCCCATGATCGAGATAAAGGGATGGATCTTGAACTTGGAGATTGCAATGATCATCAAGATAACAGCTACAACAAATGCAATAATAAGCGGAAAACCAGTCATAAAAAACCCCCTTCTTTATACAGACTTTCCATTAACGGACTATGGCCTGCCTGATCATTTCCCCAAATGTAATCAAGCAGGCCATATATAGTATAGTACATTTTTTACACAATATCCATAGCAGCAGCATTTTTAAATCACACAATCACGCCTCATCAGTTTACCGGTCACACTGTAACCGGTAACCCGCCGGTTTTCCATACGGCTGCTGCTGAAACTCCGACTCCCACTGCTGTCGCACTGTAACCGGTAACCCGCCGGTTTTCCATTCCAGATTGGCCTTCCGCCAATGGAAAACGCCCTTGAGCTCAGTCATGGCTGCAGGCCCCATGCCAAACAATAAAGTGTTTGGTTTGGGTGTGGCTTGTAACCCCATCACCTTCTCGCAGTAATCGCGTCGATCACCGAGCTGTCTATGACCGGTGCGTTGGCCGAGAATATGATCTTCACCAGCCAGATCAGGAAAGCAAATACCAAAAGCGGAATGATGCAGGATGTGACGATCATCACAGCCAGAGACTCGAGCAGATTATCCAGGAAAGAGGTAATTTTATCGACCGTATTCGTTGTGATCGTCGTCAGTTCATTGAGAAGGCCCTTATCTGAATCTCCCACGAGCTCAAGATCATTGCACTCCTCGATCGTCTGATCGACCTTGTCTGCCTGTGTCCGGTAGACCATGTCGGACAAGGTCACGCTTGCGGGAACGATCATAAAAATGATCAATCCGATCAATGTGATCTTTGCCGCTGTCCTGGTAAAGTTTGTTTTTCCAAAGAGTACAGCCACCGCTACGAGAAGGCAGGCAAGCGGGATCAGAAACATAAAGGTTATGTATCCCGAAAGTGTAATAAGGAATTTTTCCAGGTATAGGGCACTCAGGATCAAAAGGAAATACTTGGCCAGTTCTGCCAGCTGTTCTGACAGAGGGGTGCACATATCACCCGGCATCAGGGAAAGCGTCGCGGAAGCAGCTGCGGCTCCGCCTGACAGGGTCATCACAGAAGAGATCCTTTCCTCCGTCTGTTCAATGGTATGTTTGTGCGTATCCGGATCTGCGGCCCAGGGGGCAGCAAGTGTAAAGGATCCGACAGCAAGCAGTACCAGCAGGGCTGCTATCATAATCTTCTTAAAATCAAAAGTCATCATCATAACCTCCTGTGAAAAAGCTTTTATGATGGAAACAGCGCATTGTTCCTGTCACTGAGTTACTGTGTTACTGTGTTACTGAGTGACTGAGTTACTAAGTTACTGAGTTACTGAGTGACTAAGTTACTGAGTTACTGAGTGACTGAGTTACTGAGTGACTAAGTTACTGAAACTCTACGGTATATCCCTCTGTATTCGGAAGGCTGCCGATGAAATTCCGTACCAGCGTCTGCGCCTGCTTGTCCGATCTTTCCAGGATGCCGCTATCAACCGCCTTTTTCCTTGCCGCATCTTCAAACTCAACAAGAGAAATATTATAATCTTCCAGTTTTAAGGGATTCCAGATGGAGTCCTTTTCCGAATAGATCTTGAATGTGTCCTTGTCGATCGTGACCGCCTGGATTTCCGAATCCGGCAGATCTACCGTTATGGTCTTTGCCGCCTCATTTGTTTCCACAGCGATTTTTCCGAAGTCCACACCTGCCATGACTGCCCCGTCATAGCTGTACATGAATCCCGAAGTCGAAGGGATGACGATAAAGATATTTTTTTCCTTGGTGTATTTTTCCACCTGTGTAAAATAGTACTCCTGCGTGACCAGGAAGCCCATATCTGAAAGGCCGTCCCGGATCGTTTCAGTATTGACGGAGATGAGCACCTTGTCTTTTTTTTCCTTTTCTGTTTTCGTTGTGACAGCCTGTGCGGCTTCTTCCTTCTCCGTTCTCCTTCGCGTCCCGTAACAGATGAGCAGGATAACGGCAAGCAGTAAAGCAACCAATGTAATGATAATATAAATCTTATTCCGATTCTGCCTGATAGAATTCATATGCACTCCTTTTCTCAAGAGCATCATCACCCAATACCGTAATTATAGTATAGCCATTCTCCTTCGTGAATATACTTCTAATTTAGAAAAATACAGTCCTCTATCTCTCCCCAAAAGCAGAAAACGGTACCCGTTTACAGACCTTGTGCAGTAAAGAAAAAATACCGCCCGGAAGGACGTGCTGCACAGTACAGCAGAACACTCAATCCGGGCGGTATAAGCATTTTTTTATAACAGACAGGAAGCGGCCTCCTGCCTCCGTCTTCTATTCGGGCGCGTATTTTTTCAGGCTCTCAATTCCTTCAGATGCGCAGTCCTTTCAGACGCACGGTTCTTTCAGACGCACGGATCTTTCAGGAACACGATCCCTTCAGATGCGCCGTCCTTTCAGATTTTCAATCCAGGGGCTCTTTGTTGTTGAAGACCTTAATGCAGTGCTTGACGTTCTCATAGACGCCCTGCACCATGGCTTCGTTGAAGCCATAATAATCGTGCTCGCCTTCCTGTGCCATGTAGGCGCCTGCGCAGTTGATAGCGGCATCCATGCTGGCTGTGGCAATATTGATCTTTCGAACGCCGAGTGTGATGGCCTTGCGGAAATCCTCGTCGGAGATTCCGGAGCCGCCGTGCAGGACCAGAGGAAGGTTGACAGCCTCTTTGAGCTCTGTCAGGCGCTCAAAATTCAGCTTGGGGATTCCCTTGTAATGGCCGTGGGCGTTGCCGATGGCCACTGCCAGTGCGTCGATGTCAGCATTTGCCGCAAAGGTTCTGGCCTCTTCAACATCCGTATACTTGGAGACTTCATCCCTCTCGGTAGCTTCCTTACCGCCGATGGTGCCCAGCTCTGCTTCGACAGAAGCACCGGCTGCGCGTGCCAGAACAGCCACCTCATTGGTCTTGTCGATATTTTCCTGCAGGGAATAGTGGGATCCGTCAAACATGATGGAGGTAAATCCATATCCCAGAGCTTCCTGTGCTTTTCCGGCAGTGAGACCGTGATCCAGATGCACCGCGATCTTTACCTTCGCATCCCTGGCAGCCTGGACCATCAGAGGTCCGATCATATCCAGAGGAGTATGTTTTAAACGGCCCTCAGCGATCTGAATGATGATAGGAGAATTCATCTCCTCTGCCGCCTTGATGGTTCCCATCGCGATCTCCATATTGGGGCAGGTAAATGAACCAATGGCCTTGTTCTCCGCCTCGGCAATTGTCAACAGTTCTTTCAATGTTACAAGCATATTATCCCCCTTATCTCTAAGTACGCGTAGAAAAAAATGTTATTGCAATATTCCGTGTATAGTTTGCGTGCTACTTAGTTTTATTATAGCCATCTCACTCTTTATTGCAAACAAATTATACGTTTTCCTGCTAAACTTCTCGCTACTGTCGTTACTAATCTGGTCACACCGTGACCAGATCAGTAACCGGGCGTTTTCCATTCCAAATTGGCCTTCGCCAATGGAAAACGCCCTTGCCCACGGTCAGGGCTGCAGGCCCGTTACCAAACAGCAAAACAGCAGCAAAACAGCAGAGTGTTTGATGCGGGTTTGACTTGTAACCTATTGTTCATAGTGGCCGGCAAGGGCCTCTTCATTTCTCCAAAAAGAGTCCAAAAGGAGTTTATAATAGTCGTCTTGGCCGACAGAAAGAGGGGATTTCTCACATTCTTTTAGCTGACAGGAAGAGGGGATTTCTCACATTCTTTTAGCCGACAGGGAGAAGTGATTTCTCACATTCTTTTAGCGGCAAAGAGAGAGGAATTCTCACATTTTTTTAGCTGACAGGGAGAAGGGAATTCTCATCTCCTTTTATTAGTCGGAATCCCCATGCACCACGCCCTCGTCATCAATATCGACATTCACAGAGATTCCCTCCAGATACTGCAGGATGTTGGATTTCCACTCCTCCGTATCTGCCAAAGCGGTGTATACGCCGCTCTGGGTACCGGGATAGAGCTTGAGTTCGATGTCCGCCTTTTTCAAAGACGAATCCTTGTCTGTTTTTTCACCCTTGATATGAAGCTCGGCTACAAGGGTATCGATATCATAATCGTCGAACCAGAAGTTGCCCAGGCTGTAGAGGATAGGTTTGCCCTCGTAGTATTCGATTCCCTGCAGAATGTGGGGATGGGCACCGATCACGGCGTCCGCCCCGGCATCGATCATGGCATGGGCACCGTAGATCTGCTCGTCCTCCAGCACAGTGCTGTGCTCCACGCCCCAGTGGGGAAGGGCGATGACGTAATCCGCATTTTCCGCTGCCTCCCGAATGGACTCCAGGAAACGGGTATAGTCATAGCACCAGAGAATTCCGGGCTCCGTTTCGGTTGCCTCGGGTGTGTAGATGGTATATTCCGCGCGGGAGGCGGCGACGTAGGCGATCTTGAATCCATTTGTCTCCAGATAAACAGGAGCAGCCGCCTGCTTGATATCTCTTCCGGCGCCGACATAGGGGATCTGTGCCTTCTCCAGCGTTTCCAGCGTATCCATGAAGGAAACCTCACCAAAATCGAAGGTATGATTGTTGGCAAGTCCCACGATATCCACTCCCAGGTCCTTGAGGTATCTCACATTGTCCGGATCCCCGCAGAAGGTCCAGGCCTTGGTGGGAAGGGGCTCTCCGCGGCGGCTGTAGACAAATTCATTGTTGATCCACATCAGATCCATGCCCTTCATGATCTCGATATAGCGTGGATCAATGCCGTCAGAAATGTCGTCCGAACCGATCGCCGCCAGATGCTGCATGGGGATATAGTTGTCCCCCAGGCAGATATCCCCGGCAAAGCCCAGGGTAAAATCATATTTTTGCACCTTCTCTTCGACCGCTTTTGGTGTCCCGGTATCCCCGGAAGGTTCGCTTTTCCCGGAGGTATCCGTCTGCTTGGAGGCATCGGTCTGTTTTGAGGTGTCGGTCTGTTTTGAGCCATCGTTTTTGCCCGTGGCGTCGGTCTTGCCCGCGGCATCCGTCTGCTTGGAGGCGTCGGTCTTGCCTGCGGCATCCGTCTGCTTGGAGGCGTCGGTCTGCTTGGAGGCATCGGTCTTGCCCGCGGCATCCGTCTGCTTGGAGGCGTCGGTCTTGCCCGCGGCATCCGTCTGCTTGGAGGCGTCGGTCTTGCCCGCGGCATCCGTCTGCTTGGAGGCGTCGGTCTGCTTGGAGGCATCGGTCTTGCCCGCGGCATCCGCTTTCTGCGATGTGCCGGTAGTTTTTTGGGTATCGGTATTTTTGGGGGCAGCAGAGCCTGCCTCCTGCTGCCCGGAAGCAGTCTGCTCCGCTGTCTTTGCAGCAGCAGATTCCACCGGACCCGGGTTCCCTGCATACACTGCATTTACTGCCCCTGCCAGGACAAGTCCCGCCAGAGCCAGACCGCCCAGCCAGATTTTACCTCTTCTTATTCCGTCAAAAAGAGTTCGGCCTGTCCCGTCAGAGCCGGGCTCTGACGTCTGTTGTTGATATTTCATATGATCATCATTTCTATTTATCAGACTCATTTTCTTGCTGCTTTCTATCAAGTAGTATCCGGATCAGAGTGAAAAAAATATACCCGGACCTGTCTTTCATTCATTTCCCAAACCAAGCTCCGCCGCGTGCTCCTGCATACCGTGTATGCAGATCTCCGCGACATCCCGGATTTCCATATCCAGCATCCCGCAGCCCCGCAGGATCAATTCCCGGTCACAGCCGGCAGCGAAGCGTTTGTCCTTCCATTTCTTCATAAAACTCTTCAGGCTCATGTCCACGATTCCATTGGGACGCATCCTGGCCGCAGCCTGGATGATGCCGCTCAGTTCGTCCACTGTAAAAAGGCTTTTTTCCATCTCCGAGACAGGCTCCACATCCGTGCAGATGGAGTATCCATGGCTGAGAATGGCTCGGATATCCTCCTCCGGTACGCCCGCTGTGCGCAAAGGTTCCTCCGTGTGCGCCAGATGCTCCTCCGGATATTTCTCGTAATCATAATCATGCAGATATCCGACTGCCTCCCAGTGCTCCTTATCCGCGCCGAAATGCTCAGCCATGGCACCCATGCAGGCGGCAACATTCGCCGCATGAAGTTTCAGATGTTCTTCTGTCACCATGGTATCATTCAGTCTCTTCGCCTCTGCAATTGTCAGTTTTTCCATACACAACTCCTCTTTATCCTTTTTGTATATCAAAACTTCCCAGACCATGGCCGGTATGGGAAGTCTCTTGCTTGCGAGTCTCGATTTTTTATTATACACATTCCGTCTTTCAGATTCCACCTCATTCGGGAGTTAGACATACGGGGACGGTCCTTTTGTGGACATACGGGGACGGTCCTTTTGTATCTGTCCCCTTGTATCTCCCTACATTTCAATCACTTAATTGCCATGCCCATAACCGTCTGATCTCCGCGATTTACACCACCGGAGCAGAGCATTTTCCAGACCACTCCTCTACCAGGTCAAAAGATGAAAAAAATCTGCTGCACAATCAGGACCAAATAAAAGTGAAACAAAGGGACAGACACAAAAGGACCGTCCCCAATATACCCAGACACCAAAACAGCAGGACCCGTCACGGTCCTGCTGTTTTGGCATTCCCATATCTGCTAAAATGGCGTATCCCCATCCGCAGTTTCCCAGCCTTCCCCGAAGAAGCTGTCGTCCTGACTGAAGGCCGGGTCATAAGAATCCATGTCAGGCAGATTGGCCAGAAGCGAAGACAGGGCGGGGTCATCAAGCTGGTTCCCAGGTATGTAGTCAATCCTGTCCGCTTTCTGCTGTGCCCACTTCTGTGCCTGTCTCTGTGTCCCTTCCTTTGGCTGTCCTGGTGTCTGGTTCTGCGACTGCCCTGGTGTCTCTTCCTGCGGCTGTCCCTTTGTCCCTTCCTGTGGTTGTCCTGGTGTCCGCTCTGTCTTTCTTCTTTCTCCCTGGAACAGCTTGCGCTCCTGTTTTTTCCGTGCGCGCATCTCTTCTGTGTCAATGAGGATTTCACGGAAATGATCGATCAGAAAACGCTGTGCCTGCTCATTAAACCAGATACGATAGTATTGATTGGATCCTATTCCCGCCCGTTCTGAATAGATACCGATTTGGGTTCCCTTTTCTGTGGGGACGGATGTCTCCTTTCCAAATTCCGCTACCATTCGCTTTTCCAGATAACCTTTTTCACGAAGCCAGTTGTTTATGTGAACTGCCGGAACTGCAGGCACTACCTGCCCTTCGGTAGAAAGTTCACTGATCTGCTTGAGAAAATAGGAAATCTGCTGGTCCTGAAGATACTGGTATTTATTCAGTACCTCATAAGGAAAAGTCTGCGCAATGGATACTTTGGGTGCCGTGCTTCTTCCGGGCTGTTTTCCTATGACTCCTCCCTGGCTTCTGACATCCTGAAGAACTTCACTGATAAACTCCAGGCAGCGGTGTACGTTGGGATTCATCAGGACCTCGTTTTCCGGGGCAGGACGGTTTGTGACCGGATTTCTGCCTGAAGTCATTCTGTTGATATACTGGATCGCGACATCAAGCCGCTTAACATCGTAATTTCCCATTTCTGCCTTTCCTTTCTTGACATACGTGGACGGTCCTTTCGTGTCTGTCCCCTTGTGTCTTCCTACATTTCAATCACATAATCGCTATGCCGATGAATGTCTGATCTCTGCGATTTACACCACCGGAGCAGGGCATTTCCCTGACTACTTTTCTACCAGGTCAAGGCTGAAAATATCTGCTGCATGATCAGAATCAGATAAAAGTGAAACACAGGGACAGACACAAAAGGACCGTCCCCATTTTCCCCCCATTCCCCCGGGATTTATGCCAAAAATAGCAGGATATTGTTATTTTATGTCTATTATGCTACTATTTTAGAGCATTTTTCTATCATTCTCTTCCTATTACGATACAGCAAGAGACTCGGATTATGCTACTTAGTGCAACAAAAAGGGGGGATATAATGAGGAATACAGGATTTTTTTCGTCACTTGGAAAAAGAAAACTGGGGGTTGTACTGAATCTGTTCTATGCTTACATGTCTCTGGGACTGGTCCTGATCATGCTGGGATCGATCCTGCCGGAGATGAAGGCGGATTACGCGCTTTCCTATCAGGTCGGCGGAGCGCTGCTTTCGGTCCAGTCCGTGGGCTATGTGCTGGCAGGGTTGCTGGCAGGCTATCTTCCCTATCTGCTCGGAATCAAGATTTCCTTCATCCTGATACAGCTGTCCGTGACTGTGGGCTTCATTATGCTTTTGGTCAGCGGAAACCCTGTCTGGCTTCTGATCGCCATGTTCCTGATCGGTATCGGAAAGGGCGGCATCACCAATTATAACAATCTTCTGATGAACATTTATAGTGAGGGAAACGCAGGTCCTCTGAATATCTTACATGCCTGTTTCGCCGCAGGCGCCGTCATTGCGCCGCTGATTGCCATGATGGTCACAGGCTGGCGGCCGGCAGTGATCATCGGATGTGTCTGCTGTGCCGCCTCTCTTGCCTTCCTGCTCCCGGCAGGTTTTTCGGACAAGGATCTCGAAACATCTGATACGCCGGATACTGCAGAAAGAGCAGAAGACAGCAGAAAAAAGAAAGTAGACTATGGTTTTGTCAGGGAGAAGCTGTTCTGGGTCACCGTCATCATCTGTTTCTTCTATCAGGCAGTTGAGGCTTCCTTTATGGGATGGATGACCAGCTTTCTGATCGATACCGGAGTCATGGCGGAGTCCCTTGCCCAGTTCACCACGTCCGTCCTCTGGATGTCCCTGATGGCGGGAAGACTGCTCTGTTCCGCCGCCGCCACAAAATTCAGCCCCAGGTCTATGATCCTGGCACTGACCCTGATCACAACAGGCTTTATGGTAATGCTCCTGCAGACAAAATCACCTGCAGGGCTGATCATAGCCACTGTAGGCATCGGTCTGGGTATGTCGGGTATGTTCGGCACATCCGTTTCTAACGCGGGAGATATCTTCTCAAGATACCCGGTCTGTATGGGATTCTTCGTTTTCCTGACCAGTATGGGCGCCATTGTGGCCCCCGCGATCATCGGCAGCGTTGCCAATACACAGGGGATGCAAATTGGCATGTCCACCCTCCTGATCTTCTCGGCCTGTATGGTGGCGGCAGCAATCATCAATATCCGCCTGTCCCGGAAAAAGATGTAATGCCTGAATTGAATAATTGATAAGTCACCGAAGTCTAAACATTGTCATCCTCGTCCCCCGTGAAGCCCGCACTTTTCCCGGCTCCGCGGGGGATTCGTGCATCCTCGTCCCCCGTGAAGCCATACCGCGCACAAAACAATTCCCCGAGCCACTCTTCCACCCTGCCGGAGCCGGAAAATATTTACCGCACAATCAGGACCAAATAAAAGGGATTCCGGGGATGGTCCTTTTATTCGCCAAGGGGTGGTCCTTTTATTCACCAATCAGAACCTGATAAAAGTGAAACAAGGGGACAGATACAAAAGGACCGTCCCCCATTACACCCATTACAATTCCAGCCGCATCTGAGGATCGATCCAACTGACCTGTCTTGCCTCATGAATCTGATCATCCGGTCGCTGCCAGCCTACGAGCATGGGTGACCGGGGATCATGCATGCGCATATTCCGGCGCACAAGACCGGCATCCGCATTGGCATAGCAGTACCGGCAGAGATGTCCGCAGGTATTGTACTGCCCGATATCGCCGGTGATATAGCAGGCGCATTCCTTCCGGTTGTTGGGGTTTGGCGGCAGATCGATGTTCTGTCCGATCGCGGTCTCAAAGGTTTTCTGTGTCATACAGCCGGAGCAGTCCGCGCCGGCAGCAGCCAGACGCGAGTCCTCGGCACAGGGCCTGATCGTCATATGATGACGGGCAGCGATCCTGACAAAAGCTTCTGTCAGTGCCATCTGGGTTTCGAAAGGCACAGTGCGCACTTCCGGGAAGTTCCTCTTCACTTTTTCATATAGATCAATGAAACTGATCACGCAGGTATGTGTGCTCCCCTCCAGCTTTTGGCACATGTCGGAAAAGGCCTCGATATGGCGTTCTGTCGTCCATTCTTCATCAATAAAGATCGGATCATAGCGCCAGCACATACAATCCGCACCGACAATCCCGGAAAGGAGCCGGAAGGAATGGATGACCTCCGCCTTTTCAGGAACATTCGGTTCAATGTTTTTTCCGTAGGGCGTGATCGTCACAAACCAGTACTGATGGTAGGGCTTCAGCAGGTCCATCTTTTGCAACATAGGCTGCGGATTTTTGCTGCAGAAAACGATCAGGTCGACCACGGAAGGATCCAGCCTGTATCTGGTGACGGAAAGTGGATTGAAGGGATTTCGCACGAGAACAAAGCCTTCCTTCAGGCGGTTGGCAAACCACTCCGAATAGAAGGCCGGTATGTCTGTGCGGTTTCCGGTCTGTATGATCATACGTGAAAAGGGACGGTCCTTTCGTTTCTGTCCCCTTGTTTTATTCCATTCACAAATCCACCATTCCTCTAGAGGCTATACAAAAAGACAAGGGGTTACGGATGCCCATAAGGTCCCTGGCGTCCGTCTACAGCAGGATATGTCTGATGCGGTAAATGTTTCAAGTGGCGCTCAGCAATAGCGAACCGTGTTTTCCTCACAATGTCCACTGTTCTGCATACCATCTCTTCCTCTGTTCCGAAAGGCTTTTCCAGTTCAAACCACTGCGTCTCGGTGAATTCTCCCTGCACCATGCCCTTCACGTGATGGGCAGTGATGTGGAGCTGCCAGCACAAAACTCCATCCTCTCTGAGGGATACATCCCCCTTCTCAACCTCAACCGTCAGCTGAACAGGCCAGTAATAGGAGAAAAGAACCGTCTCTTCCCCATCCTGCAGCCGGCGCCGGATGATTTCCGCACCGGTCTGTTCCGCACTTTTTAATTCTTTTAAAATGAATTCATAGATTTCATTTTGATACAGTACTGTAAAATCCATTTCATGTTCCTCCTTTGCACAAATCCATTATAAATCCAGAAGTTCCGCCAGACGTGCAGGCATTGCATCCGCAATGAAAAGTCCAAGTTCTTCCGGTGTCTGTTTCCATTTCCGGTTCACCCAGTCCATGACCATATGAGAAGCTCCGTAATTATTGAACTTCAAAAGGAATTGTATTTCATCGTTCAGAGCCTGGTCCCCATGAAGAGCGATCAGCCGTCTGCGGTAGTACTCATCGCAGTAATTAATGACTCTGTCTGTCGCAAGCTTTAAATCCTTGGGATCCCATGATACCCCGAAAAGATTTCCGTTTTCGTACATAAAGCGATAGATTTTGCCCAGTATCTCTCCCCATGTACAGTTTTCAGAATACTGCGCAATGATCCGGTTGCTGTTCGTCTCGAAAATCCAGTATGCCAGATCATATTTATCCAAAAAATGATTATAAAAGGTCTTTCTTGAATAGCCGCAGTTCTTCACGATCATATCTACTGTAATCTTATTGATCGTAACAGTCCTGCTGAGCTCAAGCATAGAATCTGCAAGAATCTTTTTTGTCGAAGGCTTTTCAATCATAGGTACACACTTTCCCGGGAATGTGTAATTGCTACACATATCCCACCACCTGACAATTCCTGTGTTTCCTTTTTGTCTATAAAATAACATTATCACAAAAACACAAACATCTGTAAAAAAGTTGGAGGTAGATCGGGATGTGGTGATACACGGGGACGGTCCTTTTGTATCTGTCCCCCTGTTACACACTGTTACACACAGCTCGGGGACGGCACAGCTCGGGTCACAACTCGGGTCACAGCTCGGGGACGGTCCTGTTGTGACTGTCCCCTTGTATCTGCAGACGTCTCAATCTACCTGCCGACATTTCAATCACTTGATCGGCCCTCCCACGAACACCTGATCTCGGCGATTCACGCCGCCGAAACAGGACATTCCCGGCCACTCTTCTGTCCGGCCGAAGTTGAAATCATCTATCGCACGATCAGAACCAAATTAAAGTGAAACAAGGGGACAGTCACAAAAGGACCGTCCCCTTTATTCAAATTAAAGCAAAACAGGGGGACAGTCACAAAAGGACCGTCCCCCTGTTCCCCTTTATTCATAAATTGTTTACAAAGCAGGAACGCTTTTGGAACGCCGTGGTTTCTTTTCGGGAACGGGAAGTGCGTATAGTAGTCAGCACAGGCAGGCAAAAGCTGCCCGGGAATATCATTTTTAAAAAAGCAGAAATTTGGTAATGGAGGAATTGAAGGATGTATTTTGACGCTATTGCAAAGATCGTTTCGGAACGTACCGGCTGTGATGTCGCTGCTGTAAAGCCGGAAAGCAAGTTTTCTGAGCTTGGGATCGACTCTCTGGATACTGTGGAGCTTCTTATGAATCTGGAGGATGAGATTGGGATCGAGATCGAGCTGGACCAGAAGGTGGAGACCATTGACGATCTGGATAAGTTCATCCAGAGCAAGAAGGGTTAAGGCTTATGATCAAGTCAGCAATTTGCGAGATGCTGGGGATCGAATACCCTGTGTTTCAGGGTGGTATGGCCTGGATCGCTGACGGGAAGCTTGCCGCTGCGGTTTCGGCCGGCGGCGGTCTCGGCATTATCGCGGCAGGAAATGCGCCCGGTGATTATGTCAGGCAGCAGATCCGGGCTGCCAGGCGTATCACGGATAAACCCGTCGGTGTGAATATCATGCTGCTGAGCCCCTTTGCGGATGAAGTTGCAGTTGCCTCAGTCGCAATGGCAAAATTAATGACCCGTCTCGGCGCTTCTGCTCTGATCGCGGAGGGTGGCGAGAGCGGCGGTCATGTGGGCGAGCTTACTACGATGGTTCTGGTTCCGCAGATCTGCGACGCGACCAGTCTGCCGGTTATTGCGGCAGGCGGTATTGCGGACGGCAGAGGTGTGGCAGCGGCATTTATGCTCGGTGCGCAGGGCGTGCAGATGGGGACTCGTTTCCTCAGTGCCAATGAGTGCAGTATCCACCCTGTATATAAGGAAAAAATCCTGAAGGCCACTGATCTCTGTACCATGGTCACCGGCAAGCGCCTGGGCCATCCTGTGCGCAGTCTCAGAACGCCGTTTGCCAGAGATTATTCCAAAGCTGAATACGGCGGTATGCCGGATGACGAGCTGGAAAGTCTGGCAACGGGGGCCTTGCGGCTTGCAGTGCAGGAAGGAGACACCGAAAAGGGCTGTTTCCTTTCCGGTCAGATCGCAGCGATGGTCAAAAAAGAACAGCCTGCGGCAGAAATAGTCAAGGAAGTTATGGAGGAAGCCGAGCCTGTCCTCCTGAGGGCATCACAATGGGTAAAATAGCATTTGTTTTTTCAGGTCAGGGCGACCAGTTTCCCGGCATGGGAAAGGACCTGTATGAAAAATATCCGGCAGCCCGGAAGATCTATGATTTATGTGACGGGATCCGTCCCGGTACGTCTGCCCAGTGTTTTCACGGCACGGAAGACGAATTGAAGGAAACCAAAAACACACAGCCCTGCCTTTTTGCAATGGAGCTGGCGGCAGCAAATGTCCTGATGGAAAACCTTATGAAAAAAGGCCTTGCCCCCGGCGCGGCTGCCGGTTTTTCTCTCGGTGAAGTCACTGCAGCTGTAGTCAGCGGAGCTTTTGACAATGAGACCGGTTTTCGTCTGGTCTGTAAGCGCGGTGAGCTGATGCAGAAGGAGGCCGAAAAGTTTGATACCTTTATGGCTGCTGTTGTAAAACTCACACCCGGACAGGTTCAGGAAGTGTGTGAAAAATATCCCGATGTTTATCCCGTAAACTTCAACTGCCCCGGACAAATCACCGTATCCGGCCTTACCTCTCAGATGAAGGATTTCACTGCCGATGTAAGAGCAGCGGGCGGCAGAGCCATTCCTCTTAAAGTAAAAGGAGCCTTCCATTCTCCCTTTATGAAGGAAGCGGCAGAGGCATTTGCCGGGGAACTGGCAAATGTGAAAGTGAATAAACCCGGCCTCCCTCTTTACTCCAACAGAACAGGGAAACCTTATGAGGATGATGTCGCAGGCCTGCTCTCCTCTCAGATCTGCAGCCCCGTACAATGGGAGACAATCATCAGAAATATGATCGCAGCCGGCGTGGACACCTTTATTGAGATCGGGCCCGGCAAAACACTGACCAATATGATCCGGAAGATCAGCAAAGACGTAAAGGCGGTAACTGTTACCGAATATCTCACAGAATATCCCGCGGAGGTGAAAGGATGCTGACCGGATGTGAAAAAATACTGAATGGGAAAACAGCGGTTGTGACCGGCGGCTCCCGGGGAATCGGTGAAGCAATCGTTTATAAACTGGCTTCAATGGGTGCCAATACAGCTGTTATTTTTGCAGGGAATGCAGCCGCTGCGGAGAATGTCTGTGCCAAATGCAGACAGGAATACGGTGTTGAAGCCAGAGCTTATCAGTGCAATGTGGCTGATTTTTCCGCGGTCAAGGAAACTGTCGCAAAGATCAGGGCTGACTTCGGCACTGCTCAGATTCTTGTCAACAATGCAGGCATTACCCGGGACGGCATGATTGCCATGATGAAAGAAAAGGATTTTGACGCGGTCCTGGATACCAATCTCAAGGGTGCTTTCAATATGATCCGCCATATGACAGGCCTGTTCCTGCGGGCACGCGAAGGCTGTGTGATCAACATCAGCTCAGTGGCCGGTCTGATGGGCAACGCGGGGCAATGCAACTACTCTGCATCGAAAGCCGGCCTGATCGGCCTTACCAAGTCCGCGGCCAGGGAGCTTGCTCCCAAAGGCATCCGCTGTAATGCGATCGCCCCCGGATTTATCACGACAGATATGACGGAAGATCAGGCTGGCAACCCCCTTCTGGACAGGATCCCCCTCGGCAGGATGGGTGAGACAGAGGATGTGGCGGACGCGGCGGCTTATCTTGCAGCCGCAAACTATGTGACTGGGGAAGTCCTCCGCGTTGACGGCGGAATCGCTATGTAAGGAGAAAAAATATGAGTCAGAACAGGCGGGTTGTTGTTACCGGTCTCGGTGCAGTCACCCCTTTGGGAAACAATGTCGCTGATACCTGGGAGAATATGAAGAACGGGAAAAACGGCATCGGTCCCATTACACTTTTTAATACAGAAAAATTCAAGGCAAAGCTGGGAGCCGAGGTCAAGGGCTTCGATCCCAGAGAATATTTAGAGGTAAATGATGTGCTGCGCACCGACCGCTATGCGCAGTTTGCCGTCGCGGCAGCCCGGCAGGCGGTGGAGGAAAGCAGTATCGAGGGCACCGTTGAACCCGAACGTTTTTCTGTCATTTTTGGCACGGGAATCGGTGGTATCGGGACGTTTGAGACAGAACACACCAAGCTGATGGAGAGAGGTCCCCGCCGTGTATCTTCGCTCTTCGTACCTATGATGATCAGCAATATGGCAGCCGGTATGATCGCAATCCGCCACAACTGCCGCGGAACGGCAATGCCTGCTGTCACTGCCTGTGCTTCCGGTTCCAATGCCATCGGTGAAGCGATGCGCCTTATCCGTCACGGTTATGCCGATGCTGTGATCACCGGCGGTGCTGAAGCTGCCATTACTCCTTCCGCGGTCGCGGGATTTGTCAATATGAAGGCGCTTACTGTTTCCGAAAATCCCGACGAGGCTTCCCTGCCTTTTGATAAACGCAGAGGCGGTTTTGTAATCGGTGAAGGTGCTGTCGCACTTGTTCTGGAGGAATACGAACACGCAAAGAAGCGCGGTGTAAAGATTTACGGCGAAGTATGCGGTTACGGTTCCACCTGTGATGCCTATCACATCACCGCGCCTCATCCCGACGGGCGGGGCGGCGCACAGGCCATGATGGATGCCATGAAGGAAGCCGGATATACAGACCGGGATTTCGTTTATATCAACGCACACGGAACGGGTACTCCTATGAACGATGTGATCGAGACGGCAGTGATCAAGAAAGCACTTGGCGAAGAGAGCGCGCGGAAAGCCTGTGTGAGTTCCACCAAATCCATGACCGGACATATGCTGGGTGCGGCAGGCGCGATCGAAGCGCTGGCCTGCCTTTTCGCCCTGAACGAGGGAATCATCCCTCCCACCATCAACTTGAAAGAACAGGATGAAAAATGTGATCTGAATTGTGTCCCGAATACTGCTGTAAAAGCAGACCTTACTCTGGCACTTTCCAATTCTCTTGGATTCGGCGGTCATAATGCCTGTCTCGCTTTCAGAAAGGTGTGATCCGATGAAAGAAACAGATATCCGCAGATATGCCGGACTGATGAAGGAACTGGGACTGACCGGACTTGAGATCACAGAGGAAAACAGCAAAGTCCGCCTGGAACGTTCCATTTCAGCACCGGTCAGAGAAACCGTATATTCTGTTCCTGAATCTGCCGGAAGTGCGCAGACAAGTCCCACAACAAGCGGGCCAAAGGACTACATCAGCGTGGAATCCCCCTTCGTCGGTGTATTTTATGCGGCTCCCAAGGAAAATGCCGATCCCTATGTCTCGATCGGGGACAATGTGAAAAAGGGCCAGACCCTCTGTATTGTAGAAGCGATGAAGCTGATGAACGAGATCGCCTCCGAAGAGGACGGCACCATTTCGGAGATTTGCGTCACCGACGGCCAGGTCGTCGAATACGGAACAGAGCTTTTCCGTATCAGGAAGTAAGGACAAAGAAGTAAAGAGATCTGGAAAAAGATAAAGAGATCGGGATCAAGCAGTAAGGACAAAGGAATAAAGACAAAAGCGCAAGGATAAAGGAATAAGAACAAAAGCGCAAGGATAAAGGAATAAGAACAAAAGAGCAAGGATAAATGAATAAGGATAAATTGATAAGGATAAAGAGATAAGGATATGAACAGAGAAGAGATCATGACGATACTTCCTCACAGAGAACCCATGCTGCTCCTGGATGATGTGGAAAACAGGGAAGGAACTGCCATCGGACATTATACCGTCCGCGGTGACGAATTCTTCCTCAAGGGACATTTTCCCGATTTTCCCATCGTTCCGGGCGTGATCCTCTGTGAGATCCTGGCTCAGACCGCCTGTGTACTGATGAAGGATGCGATGAAGGAGGGTGAACTTCCCGTCTACACAGGGCTTAACAATGTAAGATTCCGTTCTCCCGTAAAGCCGGGTGACACGGTTGAAACCCGGTGCAGCATCAAACGCGCAAAGCATCCCTTTTATTTTGCAGAAGGCACTGTCACGGCAGGCGGACGAAAGTGTGTAACCGCCGAATTTTCCTTTGCAATTACAGGAGCCGCAATAACAGGAACTGCAGATACAGAATCTGCAGTTACGGGGGCTGCAATTACAGGAACTGCACTTACAGGAACTGCAGTTACAGAATCTGCAGTTACAGGGGCTGCAATTACAGGAACTGCACTTACAGGGGCTGCAGTTTCAGGGGCATCAATTACAGGGGCTGCAGTTACAGGAGCGTAAACCATGTTTTCAAAAATACTGATCGCCAACCGCGGCGAGATCGCTGTCCGCATCATCAGGGCCTGCAAGGAAATGGGCGTGGCTACGGTCGCTGTATATTCCGAGGCAGATAAAAACTCCCTTCACGTGGCTCTCGCCGATCAAAGCTATTGTATCGGAGGTCCCGAAGCCTCGGAAAGCTATCTGAATGAAAATCAAATAATCAGTACCGCTGTTTTATCGGGTGCGCAGGCAGTCCATCCCGGTTACGGGTTTCTTTCAGAAAACGCCCACTTTGCCCGTGCCTGCAGAAAGAACGGCCTGGTATTTATCGGTCCTGATCCCGAAAGTATGGAGCGCCTCAGTGATAAAGCAGTATTGAAAGAGCTGGTCCGCGAAACCGGTCTGTCGGTCATTCCGGGAACAAAAGCTGTGTCTTCTGTCCGGGAGGCAAGACGGGCAGCCGGCCGGATCGGATATCCTGTTATGCTCAAAGCCTGTGCAGGCGGCGGCGGACGAGGGATACGTCTGATCCGTTCAGAAGATGAACTTGATGATGCTTACCTTCAGGCAGCCGGCGAGGCCTTAAGCGCTTTCGGCGACGGCAGCCTGTATCTTGAAAAATATATATACCCTGCAAGACATGTTGAATTGCAGATCCTGGCCGATGAGCACGGAAACGCCGTCTGTCTGGGAGACCGTGACTGTTCTCTCCAGAGACGAAATCAGAAGCTGCTGGAGGAAACACCCTCTCCCGCTGTGAATGATGAACAGCGCAAAAAGATCATGGAGCTTGCAGTAGATGCTGTAAAAAAAATCGGTTACGTCGGAGTGGGTACCCTTGAATTTCTCCTGGACCGTGATGGCAATTTCTGGTTTATGGAAATGAATGTGCGGCTCCAGGTGGAGCATTGCGTGACGGAAATGCTGACTGGATTTGACCTGGTAAAATGGCAGATCCGGATCGCTGCCGGTATCCCGCTGAATTTCACGCAGCAAGAGGTCAGAATGAAAGGTTCGGCGATCGAATGCCGAATCAACGCGGCAAGCTGCGGAACATTGAAAATGCTCCATGTTCCGGGAGGTCCGTCTGTGCGGTTTGATACCTGCCTGATCGCAGGCACGGTCGTTTCTCCCTACTATGACTCATTGCTCGGGAAACTGATCGTATATTCCAGGAGCAGAGAAGAGACCCTTCGCAAAATGCGGGCGGCCCTGTGCGAACTGGTCATCGACGGCATACCGACAAACATTGAGGAACAGCTGCGGATCGTTGAGGATGAACGCTTCGCTACCGGAGAATATGATTTAACTTTTATGGGAAACAGATAACTGACTTTTACAGGAAGCTTATGACTTTCTTTTACAGGAAACAGATGACTGATTTTTTCAGGAAACAGATGACTGACTTTTCAGGAAACAGATGACTGACTTTTACAGAAGGCCTGTAATTTCCCTATATGTAATTTCCCTTTAAATGTATGTAAGTAAACGATTTATCCCTTACGGGAAACATGTGATGAAATGGCATTGTTGAATTTTTTAAAACCCAAAAACAAGTTAGAAGAAGGCGGGCGGACTTCTGCTCCGGTTCAGCGTGATTCCGGCGAGCCTGAGAAAAAATGCCCCAACTGCCACAGGGAAATCCCCTTGAGCCGCCTCTGGGCCAATGATCTCGTCTGCCCCTGCGGCTATCATTTCCGTATGAAAGCGCGCCAGCGCATACAGATGATCACCGACAGGGGAAGCTTTCGCGAATTATATTCCAATATGAAAGCGGAAAATCCGCTGAATTTTCCCGGATACGATCGCAAGATTGAAACGGTCCGCGCGGCGAGCTCAGAAAAAGAAGCTGTCGTCTGCGGTACCGGTATGGTCGGCGGACAGAAGTGCTGCCTGTTCGTTATGGAGCCTTATTTTATGATGGGCAGTATGGGCAGCGTCGTCGGTGAAAAAATAACCGCATTATTTGAATATGCGGTGCAATACCGACTGCCTGTGATCGGCTTCACAGTATCCGGCGGCGCCCGTATGCAGGAAGGCCTGCTGTCCTTGATGCAGATGGCAAAAACAAGTGCCGCGGTCAAGCGGCATAGTGACGCAGGACTTTTGTACATTGCTGTTCTCACTGATCCGACAACCGGCGGTGTGACGGCAAGCTTCGCTATGGAAGCGGATATTATTCTGGCCGAACCCGGCGCGACCGTCGGTTTTGCAGGCGCAAGAGTGATTGAACAGACGACAAAAAAGGTTCTGCCCAAGGGATTCCAAACGGCGGAATTTGTCCTGGAACACGGATTTATCGACAGCATTATTCCACGTCTCAATCAGAAGAAATATCTGGCTGAGCTGTTGAAAATGCACAGCGGGAGGGCGATGGTATGAGTCAAGCTGTTTATAAACGTACTGACAAACGCGCTGATGAACATGCTTATAAACGTACTGGCGAACGCGCTGATGAACATGCTTATAAACGTACAGATGAACGCGCTTATGAACATGCTAATAAACGTACGGATGCTCGCGCTTATAAGCATGTCTATGAACGTGTGAAACTGGCCCGCGACAGTAAAAGGCCGACAGGACTTGATTATATAAAAAACATTTTCAATGGATTTATTGAATTTCACGGTGACCGCCGTTATGCGGATGATCCCGCAGTCGCAGGCGGCATTGCAAAGCTGGGCAATGTTCCTGTTACGGTGATCGCGATTGAGAAGGGCCATACCGCAAAAGAGCGTACTTACCGCAATTTCGGCATGCCCAAGCCGGAAGGCTACCGCAAAGCCCTGCGCCTCATGAAGCAGGCAGAGAAATTCGGCAGGCCCGTTATCTGCTTTGTGGATACATCCGGCGCCTACTGCGGAATCGGCGCTGAAGAAAGGGGGCAGGGCCAGGCGATCGCTGAAAACCTGTCCGAAATGTCAACCCTCTGTGTCCCGATCATCTCTATTCTGATCGGCGAGGGCGGCAGCGGCGGCGCCCTCGCTCTTGCTGCCGCCGACCGGGTCTGGATGCTGCAGAATGCCGTGTATTCCGTCATCTCTCCCGAAGGCTGCGCCAGTATTCTCTGGAAAGATTCTTCCAAAGCAGATGCCGCTGCCGCGAGCCTGAAGCTGACAGCCGAGGACGGCAAAAGCCTCGGTGTGATCGAGCGTATTCTTTCTGAAGACGACATCGGCACAAAGGAATTTTATGACCGTATCCGGACCCTCCTGACGGAAGAACTCAAAGAACTGTCCCGCGATGTAGAACTGACGCAGAACCGGTATGACAGATTCCGCAAGCTGGGGGCAGCCGCAGTCATCAAAGAATAAAGGTGAAGACAGCCGCAGTCATCAGGGAATAAAGGTGAAGGGCAGCCGCAGTCATCAGGGAGTAAAGGTGAAGGCAGCCGCAGTCATCAGGGAATAAAGGTGAAGGGCAGCCCGGTCATCAAGGAGTAACTATGTGTTTATACAAACAATATTGTAATGAGATTTTCGATGAAAACGGCAGATTGAAAAAAATAACACTTGACTATCCCGACAATTTCAACTTCGGTTATGACGTTGTCGATAAGATCGCAGAGGAGACGCCGGAGAAACGTGCGCTTGTGTGGTGCAACGTAGAGGGCGAGGAACATATTTTTTCATTTGCGGATATAAAAAAATACAGCAATCAGATGGCGAATGTCTTCAGCAATGCAGGGATCGGCCGCGGCGACCGGGTCATGCTGATTTTGAAAAGGCACTATGAATACTGGTTTGCTGCCGTTGCTCTCCACAAGCTGGGTGTCGTGATGATCCCGGCCACTTATATGCTGACGGTCAGTGATCTTGTCTACCGCATTCAATCCTCCAGGGTAAAAGCCATTGTATGCACTGCGCAGAACGAAGTTCCCGAAAAGATCACTGCAGCCCTGAAAGAGGCCGGCAGGACAGTCAGGCTCTGGTGCGTTCAGAAGGATACAGAAGGATTTGAAAATCTGACCAGGGCTATGGAAGGAGCCTCCGAAGAATTTGAGCGTGTGCAGACCCTGGCGTCTGATCCTATGATGCTGTATTATACATCCGGTACTACCGGTTATCCCAAGGGCGTTATCCACGACCACAGTTACCCGCTTGCACATATCGTGACGGCCAGGTACTGGCACCAGGCAGAGGATAACGGCCTGCACTTCACAGTTGCGGATACGGGCTGGGCGAAAGCATCCTGGGGGAAGATCTACGGTCAGTGGCTGGTCGGCAGCGCGGTCATGGTCTATGATTTCGAAAACTTTGAGCCCAAGCAGTTAACCGCTGTCATCAATCGTTATGGAGTGACTTCATTCTGCGCTCCCCCTACGGTTTACCGCTATCTCGTCCGCAAGGGTATTCCCTATATGCCTACGCTCAAACATGCGACGACCGCAGGTGAGATGCTGGCACCCGAAGTGTTCCGCAAGTTCAGAGATCTCACCGGGCTTGAGCTTCACGAGGGATACGGCCAGACTGAGACAGCCCTGATGATGGCAAATTTCAAGGGATACGACGCTGTGGAGGGTTCCATGGGAACGCCCTCTCCCTTCTACAATATCGAGCTTCGCACAAAGAATGGAAAGCCCGCTGCCATCGGTGAGATCGGCGAAGTCGTCATCATACCCGAAAAAGCCGGTCGGCAGCCCGGTGTATTTACCGCATATCTGGACAATGAGGACCAGTACAGCTATGTCTGGCGCGACGGCGTATATCACACGGGAGATGCGGCATATATGGATGAAAACGGACGCTATTGGTTCCACGGCCGCTTTGATGATATTATTAAAACAGGCGGCTTCCGAGTGGGCCCTTACGAAGTGGAAAACGTGCTGATGGAGCATCCTGCCGTTGTGGAATGCAGCGTGATCGGCGTACCGGATTCCCTCCGGGGCCAGGCACTCAAGGCGGTGATCGTTCCCGGTGCAGAATACAATTCTTCACAGGAACTTGCGCTGGAGATCAAGAATTTCTGCAACCAGAGGCTTGCAGAGTACAAATGGATCCGCCTCATTGAATTTGTGACCGAAATGCCCAAGACGGTCAGCGGCAAGATTCAAAAGACTGTCCTTCGCAGTCATGCGTAGATTCAAAAGACTGTCCTTCGCAGTCATGCGTAGGTTCAAAAGATTGTCCTTCGCAGTCATGCGTAGGCGGACTGTGCGAATGATTGCAGACACTGTGGGGATAATAATATCCCGGGCTGCAGGGGAGGATAATGTTCCTAAAGTAAAATAAAGTCAGTTTACAGTCTGCAGAATAATGTCAGTTTACAGACGGCAAAATAATCAGAAAGAGAAACTCCGCAAAGGAGATATTATGGATAAGGTATTAAACAGGTTAAACCATACTTCAAACTATACATTAAACAATGCGGAGGAAATACTAAGCAATGCGAAAGAAATACTAAGCAATGCGGAAGAAATACTTGATCATCAGATCTGCGGCTTTCATCAGTATATATTGACACCCCCGGTTCATCTGGATTTCGCCAGCCACAATCTGTGCGAACTTCTTGGCGTCGAAGAAAGCGAACTTCTGGACAGCAGCACCGATCTTTATCTGGGGCGGGTTCACCCGGCCGACCGTGAAAAATATTCCGGCTTTCTTCAGCAGATCATTCTGAAAGAACAGGCGCTTTCCCTTGAGTACCGCCTTGTCAAAAAGGACGGTTCCATTATCCACGTAAGAGACACCGTCACACCCGGAAAACTGGACGACGGAACGCTCGTCGGACATTCTGTATTGACAGATATAACCGATCTTAAATCAGAAAATGATAACCTGCGTTTTTTGAATGATACCATTCCATGCGGATTTATAAGATATACCTGCGAAAAACAGCCGAAGATCACCTATATCAATCCAAAGATGATTGAACTGCTGCGTTTTCCCGAAGCAAAAGACGGAGAAATGGATTATCTGGAAATGTATAAAAGTAATATTTTTCTGATGATCCCCATGGAGGAGCGACGCAGATTTTCAAAATATCTGAATCGTGTATTCTCTGCGGATGCTCCCATCGCCGGAGATATGACCCTGCTTCGCTGTGACGGAAGCCGCGCGCATGTTTTCGGATGGGTCATAAAATCCGTCAATGAACAGGGCGAAGCAGAGTTTCAGAGCGTTTGTATGGACATTACAGAACGCTACAAGGCGCGAAAAACGAGCGAAAGCAAGCGCTATCTGCGGGCGCTTACAGATGTTTATGACAAGATTTTCGAATTTAATCTGGATGCCAATACAGTAAAATGCCTGCATTGTGAAGAAGCATCCTCTTTTAAGCGTTTTGAGAATGTTGAAATGCAGATCGAGGATGCGCTGATCAAGTGGCTGGTCGACTCCGTAAATCCGGAAGATCAGGACAGTGTTCGCAGTTTTTTTGTGGATTTCTGTCAAAAAAGGATGCGAGCTATGGACGGAAAACCGCCCCAGATCACCTACAGGGCCTGTTCGATCGACAATACCATCAAACAATACAGAGGCGTGTTCATTAAAGCCGATGAGTCAATAAGCTTCTACTGCTGCCGTGAGATAAAAGAAACAGCAAATTCCGTGGCATTAAAGGAAGAAAACGACCAGCTGAAAGAGGAAATGCGCAATTTAGTCACACATTTTTCAGACGGCATCGCAGCCTTTGAAATCTCTCCTAAAGGCCTGGTAAAACCCCTCTATGCAACTGAAAACGTCTGCGCCTTCTTTGGCTATACCGAAGAAGAATGGCTGCCTCTGACCAAACGCTTTACACCCCTGGAGACCTTCGTTGCCTACAGTGAAGTAGCTTATGAAAATTTTGCGGAGTTACTGAGGACAGGTGAAGAAGAGTTCACTTATTTTGACTATCAATCTCAGTCCGAGCGCAGAATCAAGGCAATCTGCTCCGAAAAACAGCCCAATGCTGATTCCTCACGCTACGTCATGCTTTACCCGGTAGAAGGAGGCCAGGAAGTTACCAGCCCCGCCCTGCCGGAGACCCGCACCGTAACCATCCGTACATTCGGATATTTCGATGTTTTTGTCGGAGACACCCCCATCGTCTTCCGAAACAAAAAGTCCATGGAACTCTTTGCCCTCCTTGTTGACCGCAAAGGCGGATACGTCACTTCCGAAGAAGCGATCAGCTTCCTCTGGGAAGACGAACCCGTCAACACCCTGACCCTCTCAAGATACCGCAAAGTCGCTCTCCGCCTGAAGAGCACCCTGGAGGAATATGGAATTTCCGACATTATTGAAGCCGTAGACGGAAAGCGCCGGATCGTCATGGATAAAGTCGAGTGCGATCTGTACAATTACCTCTCCGGCAAAGAAGAATACTCCCAGCTTTTCAAAGGGAGCTACCTGACCAACTACAGTTGGGGCGAAAACACCCTGGGAGAGCTGCTCGGAAATCGGTAGTGGAACATGGAACATGGGGACGGTCCTTTTGTGTCTGTCCCCTTGTGTCCCCATGTGGCGGGAACAAGGGGACAGACACAAAAGGACCGTCCCCATTATTTACTGCCGGGAACCATAAACTCAATATGGACGGATGCTATTTGTGATACGGCACAGGCTGATTGCACTTACTTGGAAGGAGGCCAAAGACATGAAAGCAGATCAGATCATAAAAAACGCGAAAATCTACACCTCGGACAAGGACATGCCTCTTGCCTCCGCCCTTGCGGTAAAGGATGGCAGATTTGTCTATGTGGGAGACGAAGCCGGTCTTTCAGAGTATGAGGGGGAGGTCAGAGACCTGGGCGGCAGATTCATCATGCCCGGTCTGATCGACAGCCACGTCCATGTGACCATGGGAGCGGGTTTTGAGCATACGGACCTGGGCTCTTTTGTTGAATGTGACAGCAAACAGGGAGCCCTGGACTTTATGGCGGACTACATCAGGCAGAATCCCGGCCGGAAGCGTTACGGGTTCCTTCTGGAACGGAAATTCCTGCATGATGAGGATATTACAAAGGAGGATCTCGACGCGGTCTGCCCGGACGGCGAGATCGTAGTCCTGGAGGGCGAAGCGCACAGCGTCTGGGTAAACTCGAAGGTTCTTAAGCGGCACGGCATTACAGACGACACGCCGGATCCCATTCCCGGGCTCAGCTACTATGTGCGGAAAGACGGACATGTGACCGGAAATGTATTTGAGGCTGCGGCGGAAATGCCCTTCCTTCTCGACGAAGCCCTGGACTTAAGCGATGAGCAGCTTGACGCAGCTCTCATGCGCTGGATCCATTTCTCTGTCGATCACGGCGTGTCTGCTGTCTTTGACGCCGGCATTCCCGAGTGCAACGAGCTCCATGAGCGAATCTACGACCGCCTTCGCGAGATGGACATGCAGGGAAAGCTCCCGGTTTACATTGACGGCTGTTATGTGATCACGCAGCCCAGGCAGGTACCGGAGGCGATCAGGGAGCTCCTGCGTTTCAGGGACAAGTATGACACGGAGCATCTGAAGGTTCATACGCTTAAAATATTCAATGACGGCACCCTGAAGATCCATACCGCAGCCCTGGTCACGCCCTATGAGGACACCCGCGAGAAGGGAGTGGCCGCTTTTAACGGGGACCAGATCGCGGATCTTCTCCTGGAACTGAACAAAGAAGGGCTGGATCTTCATCTGCATACCGTCGGCGAGGGCGCGTCCCGCAATGTGCTGGATGGCGTGGAGAGGGCCAGGAAGAAGCTGGGGGACAGCTACCGCGTAAAGGTGACCTGTGCCCATCTGGAGCTTCAGGATGACGCGGACCTGCCGCGCTTTGCGAAGCTTGGCGTCAACGCAAATTATACGCCCTGGTGGCACGCCGGGAACATGGGCGGCCGCCCCTTTGAGACCTGGCGGACCCTGTTTGGCGAGAAACGGGCGCTCTCCATGTATCGCTGCAAGTCGGTCTGGGACACCGGCGCAAATGTGACCTGGTCCAGTGATGACATTCATTACGAGGATTTTACGGGCTGGAATCCCTACCTCTGTATGGAGGTCGGGATGACGCGCTGGATCACGGAGAAGACCAAGGCTAACGATTTCGACCGGACGATCGAGGCATACCCTCCCGTCAGTGAGCAGATGAGCATTGAGGAAATGATCCTGGGATATACCATCAATGGCGCCAGGCAGCTTGGAATTGAAGCCCGCAAGGGCTCCATCGAAGCAGGAAAGGATGCGGACTACCTGGTATTCGATCATGACCTGCTCACGGCAGAGCACGAGGGCTTCAGCCATATCCTGCCACAGGAAGTGTATTTTGGCGGAAGGAAGATGACCATCTCCTGACTTTCATACCACCGGTCACTCACGTATTTTACACAAAAAGGGGTATAAAAGATGGCAAAGACAGCAGACAAAGTGATATACGGAAATATATATACGGTCGATCAGAAACTTCCGCGGGCAAAGGCTGCCGCGGTCGCGGACGGCAGATTTGTCTTCGTCGGTGATGAGTTAGAGGCAGAGGCATATATTGGAGAAGGGACAGAAGTGCAGCGCTTTGAAGGCGGTATCATCCTGCCGGGCTTTGGAGAAGGGCATGGCCATATCAGTCCCGGAGGCACGGAAGCGCTCTTTACGGTCCACTTAAACCCGTACGATTCACTGGAAGTACATCTGAAAGCGGTAAAAGAATTCGCCGAAAGCCATCCGGAGCTGGATGTCATTCAGGGAGCGGGGTTCATCCCCACACCGGATATGGGGCCGAACGGTCCGACAGCAGATCTTCTTGACGGACTGACGGATAAGCCAGTCGTGCTTGCGGACATCGGCCACCATTCTTATTGGGTGAACCATGCCGCCATGAACCGCCTGGGAATCAATAAGGATACCCCGGACGTCAGCGACGGAATCATCACACGGGACAAGGACGGCAATCCCACCGGGTATTTCCGTGAAGGCGCCATAGACCTTATGAAACCGCTTACCGTTTTCTCGGTGGAGCAGTACAAAGAGGCTTTCCTGTACTACCAGAACGAATATCTGGCAAACGGAGAGACTCTGATCCTGGATCCGATCATCAACTGGGACAGCACAGATCATGCCGCACTGGCGTGCCATGAACTGGACATGGAAGGAAAGCTGAAAATGCACGTTTTTGCTGCTTATCAGGTTTTCCAGGCGGAAGGTCACGATCCCATCGCGGAGATCGAGCATGCGGCTGAGCTCAGAAAAAAGACAAAAGGCCCCATGTTTGAACTGAGCAACATCAAGGTTCAGGTGGATGGAACCATGCCCGGCAATCCTTCGACTGCCTACATGAAGGAACCCTACACCGATCCCTGGTCCAGGGAGCATCAGCACCGCGGACAGCTCCGTTTTGACCTGGAGACCCTGACAAAGGTATATTGCAGATCCCACGAGCTCGGCTTCACGGTGCATGCCCATGCCATCGGAGATGGCGCGCTGGCCATGGCGCTGGATGCCGCCGAGAAAGCGCTGGAGCAGACCGGGCCTCATGATTTGCGGGACGCCGTCACGCATCTGCAGGTAGTGGACCTGGCGGATATTCCCCGCATGGCAAAGCTTGGCATAGTGGCTGTGACAGACCCGCACTGGTTCGATATGGAACCTGAATATTTTGACATGATAGCAGCTGTTCTTGGAGAGGAGCGCGCCGAACATCAGCTTCCGATGAAGTCCTTTTTCGATGCCGGCGTTGTTGTGACCTCTGCCAGCGATTATCCTGTCATAAATCCGGCCTATCCGCTGATCAGCATCCAGAAGGGTGTCATCCGCCAGCTCCCCGGACAGCCGGAAACGCTGCATAACCCGGCGGAGCGTGTTACAGTGGAGCAGATGATCGAAGCGGCCACCCTGAATGAGGCTTACCAGCTTCTGTGTGAGGACCGGCTTGGCAGTATCACCGCCGGCAAGGAAGCGGATCTGGTCGTACTTGGAACAGACATCACCACCTGCGACCCGGAACATATTCAGGATGCTCCCGTGCTTGGCACCATGGTCGGCGGTGAATGGGTTTAGGAAGGAATGACCTGAATATGGAATGGGAAGTACGTATCATTGAGTGGATGCAGGCAAATTTCAGCAGCCTGGGCGGCCTTGTAAAGCTCCTGGCTTTTCTTGGCGCGGAAACAGGCCTTTTGATGCTTGTCCTGATCGTGATGTTCTGCTGGAACAAGAAGGCAGGACAGAAGCTGGCATTGGTGGTCTCTTCTCTGAATATCTGGCTGCCCATGATCAAGTCGGTCGTACTGAGACCGAGACCCTACATGGAGTATCCCGGCCGGGTGAAAGCGGAGGCCCTGGTAGAAAAAGGCGCGGCGGCTTCGGATGTGGCGGCGCAGGGGTATTCCTTCCCGAGCATGCACAGCGCATCGATCCCCGCCTTATACTTTACCCTGGCAAATGAGGCAAAAAAGAAATGGCTCTGGATCCTTGCGGCCGTCCTGACTCTGCTGGTCGGCTTGTCCAGGGCCGCAGCCGGCATGCATTATCCGACGGATATTCTGGCAGGATGGATACTTGGATTTGCAGTGATCGGAATCTTTACACAGCTTGACCGGCATGTGCACAAGGAGTGGCAATACCATCTGATCCTGATCGTAACCGGGCTGCCGGGACTTTTCTATGTCCGCACGAACGACTACTTTACGTCTCTGGGATGTCTGATCGGCACCGTAGCGGCGATCCATTTTGAGCAAAAATATGTCAACTACCAGGATACAAAAAGGCTCCCGGCCATGGTCCTGCGCATGGTTGGAGCCCTTGTCATTTATTTTGCCGTAAATACCCTGCTGAAGCTCCCGTTTGACAAGGAGTTTCTGGCCGGGGCAAGTCTTGGCGCGCTCTTGATCAGGACAGCCCGGTACGCGATTATCATGTTCCTGATCGTGGGCGTTTATCCGAAAGTATTCACCCTCTTCGAGCGGAGAGGAAAATAAGGGAAAAGACGTGAAGGCGGAAACGGATGCAGCGACAGGAGTTTTTTTTCCGGCCATATAAGCATGGTCAGCCGGCAATAACAGAATCCTTCCGGTAGCCGCAGAGAAGGAACATGGGCTTGATGGCCGTGATCTCATCGTATTCCTTCTGCGACACAGTGACATCGGAGTTGATGGCCTGCAGGTCATTTTGCATGATATCGTAGGCCTCTTCCACCGTCTGTGCCCGTCCCTCGCGGATCACGCGGATCATACGGTCGATCGCTGCGGGATGCGCGTACTGGGCGGGAAGGGGGAAGGCGGAGACAGCTCCGCCACCTGCATACCTGCTGATATATTTCCCGCTCCGCCGCAGAGCCTCCCGCCAGCGCGCGTCGGCATAGCGGCGGTTGTTGCGGCCTGTAGGCAGGACCTGCGCAGACATGGTATAGAAAATAAAGGCCATGCCGAAGAGAACGAAGTAGACTGCGTATCCCTGATGATGGATCACGGCATAAATCCCGAACAGAACGGATCCGACCGCCAGCAGGAAGATCGCCAGGGCGGCGTAGCGGTACCAGGGATTCATGCGGTCAGTGATGCGTTTTTCCTTTGCAGTGACGGAGAGAAAAGCCGGGATCTCCGGTTTCCGCTCCAGATAGGCCTCTGCCCGCCGGAGCTCTTCAATGCTCTCCTGCGCCTGCGGAGTCAGGTCCTTCACATACCGGGCCTCTTCCCGGGCCCGTTCCTCTTCCATCCTGGCCTGGGCCTTCTCACTCATCGTCGGGATCTCCGGGTGCTGGGTCCGGACGATGGACAGGAAGCTGTCAACATCCTCCTCGTACTTGAAATTACACTGGCGTTCTCTTCCATCCTTCAGGAGCACCACCAGGTAGGGAATGGAGCCAAAGACGCCCTTTCCCGTGAATCCGCCCCTGGACATAGCCACACGCTTGAAGACCCGCCGGATATCCTGCCACATGACATAATACCTGCGGTCGATGAAAAAGCTGTTCAGATAGACCGCCTTCTCTCCGATCCCGCATGGTCCGGTCCTGACGCAGTTTTTGATGTCACTGCGCAGGTTCTCCACAGTCATTTTGTGTTCCGCGATCGCCATTGGTGCAAAAATCATATCCTTTTCCGCCGCTGCCGCGGCGGCTCCTTTCATTCTTTCCAACCCATGCCGCTCGTCAGAGCGGCACCCTTCACTGTTTTCGCGGAGGCGAATACAATGAAAGACCGCAGGAGATTCGGGCCGCTTGCGGCCCAAATCTCCTGCTTGAAAAATATAGCATCAGTAATATTTTTTACTTTTGAATGCTGATCATGCGTGTGCGTGATGGACTGCTGTGGAATCCATGTGCGCGTACTTTCTGGTCTTTACCATAAAGATCACAAGCATAGCGACGGCAAAGACAATGCCGAAAGGATATGCGACTTCGTAGTTGTTCTTAAAGAAGGGGATCAGGCCCAGGCACTCGGGAGCCATTACAAAGTAGGTCGATGAGACCGCGCTCATAAAGGTTGCCGGCAGTGCGCCGATCCAGTAGTTCTTTCTCTCCTGCGCCAGGTAGGTCGCGCCCGCCCACAGGACGATCATGGCCAGGGTCTGGTTGGACCAGCTGAAGTATCTCCAGATGACCTGGTAGCTCAGGAAGCCGAGTGTGTTGCCGTAGCCCAGAAACGCGCCGATCCCGAGGACCGGAATGCAGAGTTTCAGGCGGTTCTGCCAGGAAGTCTGGTCCAGCTTCATCCAGTCGGACAGGGTCAGACGGGCAGAACGGAAGGCAGTATCACCGGATGTGATGGGGCATGCGACGACGCCCAGCATGGCCAGGATGACACCGACAGGGCCCATGGTCTTGACACAGACATCATAGATGGCCGCGGACTGACCGCCTGCCAGGATCTCCTGCAGGCCGGTGCTCAGGCCGCCGGTCTTTTCATAGATCGCGCAGCCGGCAGCTGCCCATACCAGGGCAATGACACCTTCGGAAGCCATGGCGCCGTAGAATACGAACCTGCCCTGCTTCTCGCTCTTGAGGCATCTTGCCATCAGAGGGGACTGGGTCGCGTGGAAACCGGAGATCGCGCCGCAGGCAACTGTGATGAACATGAAGCTCCACACAGGGGTTCCCGCGGGATGCATGCTGCGGAAGTTCTCAAACAGTTCGGGGATATGGTAGCCGTTCATGGGAAGGCCGACGGCCACACCGACTGCCATGAGGATCAGGCAGATCCCGAAGACAGGATAGATCTTACCGATGATCTTGTCGATGGAAATGAATGTTGCGATGAAATAATAGGCCAGGATGATCGTCAGCCAGACGGTCGTGGAGGCCAGGGCGCCGCTCACACCTTTTTCAGACAGGAGCTTGACCAGAAGGCCTGCAGGGCCGACTGCAAAGACTGTGCCGACCATGATCAACAGGATCACGGAAAAGATACGCATGACGTTTTTCATCGCAGGGCCGAGGTAGGTGCCGGTGACCTCGGAAATAGAGGCGCCTCTGTTTCTCTCAGACAGCATACCGGAGAAATAGTCGTGCACACCGCCTGCAAAGATGGTGCCGAAGGTGATCCACAAAAAGACGACCGGGCCCCACAGAGCGCCCTGCATGGCACCGAAGATCGGTCCCAGTCCGGCGATGTTCAGCAGCTGGATCAGGAACAGCTTCCACTGGGGCATGACGACAAAGTCCACGCCGTCATTGATGGCCACAGCAGGAGTCTCCCTGTCATCCGGGGCAAAGGTGCTTTCGACTACCTTGCCGTAGGTAAAATAGCCGATGACAATAAGTAACAGGCAGAGAATAAAGCTGATCATATCAAAACCTCCCTTCATGTGTTTTCGCCAATCAGCTCGCCCGGCGCACCCGGGCGGGTTTTTCTCTGCGTGCTTTCACAGGCCATACAGACACAGAATCCCGGACCGGTTGATCCGGGCCCTGTCCGCATCCGTGCAGGCAGGTTCGCGACCGGTCCCTTTTCTGTGCAATATAAACTATAAAAGTGCGCGAATTATTAGAAAAACTGTATATGATTCACAATTTTCCCTTGGAACGCACCTATTATAGTCCCCTCCTGCCTATGCATCAATAGTCAAAGTGCACAAATTAGAAACGTTTCCACTATCAATTAGCACAATTTTTCGTTCTATGCTTCCGCCTGATCTCCTACTTCTTTTTCACGCATCGTCCGATCAATGATTGAATCCTCCCCCTGTATGGGGAAACGAAAGCCGGCTGACTCACGACTGAAGTCACGAGAATGCGCCGGCTATTTTTCAATGGTATCAAATAATCCTGGATTCCTCGGGTATATCCGCATACACCTTTTTTAATTGCTGTGCTTTATGTTCTAATATCTTGAGGTCAGTAATAAAAATATCCTCTCCGTTCAGTCCCTTTAGTGGAAGCTTAACACGATCTGACAGACGCCGTGCCTTTTCCTCTTTTGCTTCCTCGATATCAGCTTTAATCCGGTATTCCAGTTTTTCAAATGTATCCATTTATCAAATTCCCCTTCACACTTTTTTTGCAGATCCCGGCGGCACTCAGCATGCGTACCAGAACCATATATGAAGAATCACTTCCGTCAAGCTCTGCAGATTGCATCAGCGAATCACGAATGCCGGGTATAAACGCTGCTGCTGTTATAGTTTCGCATAGCCTCCTGCTCTCAGTATTCTGTCTTCCATCTCTTTCGCTTTAGAAAAGCCTGCTTCCGATAGTTCGGCAGCTGCATCCCTCAAAGCCTCCCTGAAATGATTGCAGATATAATGATATCTGCCGACAGCAAACCTCTTTCCCAAATGTACTTCTTCAGAAGCCTCTATAAACGAGTTCTCAGTTATATCATCAATCGACAATGCACTCCCGATTGAGAATGCCATTTCTCTTGTAC
>ONXK01000056.1 GCA_900321785.1 uncultured Lachnospiraceae bacterium
ATTATAGTATGTACCGGAAATATTGGCCGGGCTGCCGTGTGTCAGATGTCCGCCCTGGTTGAGGTTCATGCCCATAAGTGTATCGCCGGGCTTAAGGATCGCAAACTCGACAGCAAGGTTTGCAGATGCGCCGGAATGAGGCTGAACATTGGCATAAGTGCATCCGAAGAGCTTCTTGGCACGCTCAATAGCGATTGTCTCGACTACATCGATCACCTGACATCCGCCATAATAGCGCTTTCCGGAATATCCTTCCGCATACTTATTTGTAAGCGGGCTGCCCATAGCTGCCATAACAGCTTTGCTTGTCCAGTTCTCGGATGCGATCAGTTCGATATGATCGTTCTGACGCTTCACTTCCTGCTCGATGGCTGCAGCAATTTCCGGATCGATCCTTCTGACTTCTTCAATTGAATACATCTGGTTCTCCCTTCTGGAACGAATATATGTGAATAACTATGTACGCTTGTGAACAAAAATGGCCTGAAAGGCCACATTTAGTACTTTAGACTGTTACAGAACCAAAGTATAACAAGAAGATTTTTGTTGTGCAAGCATAAATAATCCTCAATCTACGATATAAAATGGGTTTGTTTTTGATGTTTTCACCAATAAAAGCTCAAAAACAGCAGTATTGCAGCACCATCTGCGCCTCCTGTACGGATAATAATACCGAATATCTATGAAGAATTTATAAACGATTCAAAAAAGATATTGCCATTTCTTCATCAAAGTTGTAACATTCCTGTAACCATAAGAAGTCACCACAAGAGGGTTATTGTTTTATGAAAAAGAGAATAGAGAGAGCAAAGGGAGGACGCTTTGCGGGCGCTTCACTTTCCGACAGGATCAGGTTGGCCCGGCCCATGTTCTTTTACATGATTGCCTACCTGATTTCCTTTTCCCTGATCGAACACTGGAACCGGCTCCACTATACAGTGATCCATACAGGTATCGATGATATGATTCCGTTCACTCCGGTATTCGTCATCCCCTACCTGCTCTGGTTTCCATATGTACTCTGCTTCGGGCTTTTCCTCCTGAAGTATAATGAAGAGGCTTACCACAGACTGGCCACGACGCTGGCGTTCGGAATGACCGTTTTCATCTTCGTTTCTGTCATCTTCCCGAACATTCATCTGATGCGTCCCGAGACAATGCCTGCAGACAACGTTTTTACCCGCATGGTATCCATGCTCTACATGGCAGATACTCCGACGAATCTGACGCCCAGCATTCACGTTTTCAACAGTCTGGCGATCATTGCCTCCGCCTGGAACTGGGACTGGCGCACAGATGCCGGACATGTATTTACATCAAAGGTGCGGGGGTTCTGGAGGTTCTTCCTCACAGTACTCGGTCTTATGATCACACTTTCCACCATGCTGATCAAACAGCATTCTTTCTCGGATGTTGTGATCGCCGCAGGCCTTTTCCTTTTCACCTATGTTCTGGTCTACCGTTTTGATTTCCTGTTCATCAGAGGAAATCGCCTCAGACGCCCTGTTCTCCGTCCGAGATCGGCCCGCTCCTAAAACAGAGGAAGCGGCAGAGAAATCTTTTATCTGTCGGAACAGATCCTTTTTCTACAGAATCACACAAAAAAAGAATCACAAAAAAGACTGCCTCAGGGCAGTCTTTTTTGATCTTATTTCTTTAACAAGCGGATGCGGGATCTGGTCTGATCTCCTTTGCAGTCATTCTGTTTCCGCAGCTCTCCCGGGATCCCTTCTGATCGCCTGGCGGTCATTCTGTTTCCGCCGGTCTCTCCTCGAGAATGATATTCATTCTGGCAGTGCTCTTTTTCACACTATACTCATCCGGCAGTGTGACAGACAATACACCGCCCGAGAATGTATCCATCATACCGCCGCCGCCGCTCGCAGTCGCCTGACGGATGATCGTCCAGTCTGTGCCCTCGGAGAGCTGCTGATTGATTAGCTCCGCTATCTTGCTCTCCGGCAGATCGGTCTGATATGAGCCTCGCATGCTGTCGATCAGGCCGCTTGCATTCACGATCAGGGCAGGTGAAGTCACCTTCTCGATGATCGCCTTAAGAACAGCCTCCTGGTCCTTTCCTCTCTGATTGTCACCGTCGGGGAAACTGTAACGCTCGCGGCAGAATGCCAGCGCCTGACGGCCGTTCAGGTGGTTCCATCCCTTGTCGATATGGACCTTGTGATCCGTATAGCAGTCAAATTCATAATCGGACCAGACATCGACACCGTCGATCGCGTCGACAACGTCGATCAGTGTCGTGAAATTGACGCGCACATAATAGGAGATATCGATATTATAGAGATTTTCCAGGGTCCGGATAGAAGCGTCCTCGCCATAGATTCCGGCATGGGTGAGCTTGTCCTTCATGCCGTTGGAGACCTCCGGGATCTCTACATAGTAGTCACGGGGCGTCGTGGTCATCAGGATCTTCTTTGTCTTGGGATTGATCGTGACGATAATATTGACGTCGCTCCGGCTTGCCTGTGAGATATCGCCCTTTACATCGATACCGCTGATCAGCATGTGGAAGGGCTCACCGGGTTCGACAAACTCATATTCCATCTCTGTCCGGATTTCATAGTTTTCCAGCACCCGTATGCTGTTTACATAGTCGTCGAGGACCTCTTCAAGGATCGGCCCGTATGCCTCTCTGTAAACAGCGACATCCACTTCTTTTTCAAGCAGTGCCTTTGCTGCTTCCAGGGCCGTGCTGTAGGACTTATATTCAATCAGGCTTACATCCTTGAGACCGGACTTCATACGAATAGTGTCCAGCAGCGTTTCCTTCTCATCCTTTGACAGGTCATCTACAATGCCGAACTTATATCCTGCCGTATCCGCAAGCTCCTGGGCTTTATCGCTGTTTCGGACGACAATATCCAGATAGTCTGTCTTGAGGGAACTCTCGGAATTTCTGAGCAGGTTCATGGTCCGATAAAGGTAAGAGCTTCCCATACCCTGTACAAAGATGATAATGACGCTCAGGACAATGGCAGCAATTCTCGCCTTGCGGTTGCGCAGACAGACCAGAAGCACCACTGCCAGCACAGCGACGGACACAATGGCAAAGGCCGACATAACATATTTCCAGGGGATCATTCCTGTCCTGTTGAGCAGGTAAATAAATACTCCCCCGACGACCGCCTGGATCAGAGAAAGGACTGCGCCGACGGAGCGCAGCTGTGACATTGTAAGCGGGATCCTTTTTTCCTTCTTATTATGCGTCGTACCGCTCTTATGTGCCTTGTGTTCTTTTGAATGATTATTCTCGTTAGTCGACATTATGTATACCCTTAATTGTTTTGTATGGGCTGTTCTTTCCTTCCGTAAAAACAGCACCTGCCTCCGCAGACTTTCCTGAATGAACAGAGAAAACAGGTGCCGGAACCAAAGTCTCGTTATTTTTTAACATTGGATTTAACGGATGTGACAATAAAAGTCCCGTCGTCATGGATCACCATGCCGGTCAGCCGATTGCCATAGACACATCCGGTATCAAGTGCTATCATACCCGTTTCGGGTAATGCTGTCCAGACATCTTCCTGAATTTTTCCGTATTGCCCGCCCAGAAAGTAGAGAGGAATGCGGTAAGGCGTATGTCCGGTCATCACGATCTTGCCCGAATAATCTGTTCCGCGGCCCCAGATCAGCGTATCGACCGGGTTGGCCGCAGGATCCGGATCCTCCAATGAAGCATGCACGCAGTTGAAGGATTCCGTCACATAGTAATAGGGCATCTCCTCATACCAGTCCAGAAACTCCTGTATGCGGTGCTTGTGATGCAGAAAGGAGAATACCGTTTTTTCCCCGCTGTTATAATACCACAATTCCTTGCTTCTGCCGCCCTCTGCGATCGCATCGAGCATCATTTGCTCGTGATTGCCCCGGATCAGAACGCATCGGTCTCCCATTTTCTCCTTGAGCCCGCGCAGATATTCAAAGGTCTCATATATTTTCGGGCCCCGGTCAATCGTATCGCCCAGATTGATCAGTGTGTCATTTTCCTCGTCGAAGGCCATTTTGTCCAGGAGTTCTCTGCATTCATCATAGCAGCCGTGTATATCTGTTATGATCAGTGTCCTGTTTTCTCCCATTACCCTCTCCTTCTCTGTATACACTCCCGTCTCTTTCCATAAAGATAAAGCGGCAGGAGGACTCAGCCGCTTCCGCATCCCTGAGTACCCGGCGGAAGCGCTCAAAATAGGCCGGATCCGCAGCTTCCAGTTCCTGCCATCCGATGATCAGGATGCAGGCAGGGTCGGATCTGTCCGTCAGAACATCATAGAGGGCGTCCAGATTGCCGCCGTACCAGAGGGGAAAATCCAGCGCTTCCTGCAGGCGCGCGTGGAGGCTTTCACGATCAGATACATCAGACAGGTCTATGATCAGCATCTGCATTTCTTTATTCATCATTTGCCGCCCTCATAAAGAAGTGTAAACGTCTCGTAATGGTCACTCGTGTAATAGATCCTTCCGTCATCGGAGTAAACCAGCCTCTCCGGCCCCCTTCGCTTTTCTCCGAGTGTATTGATGTCGCACTCATGATAGTTTCCTTCGGGAAGAACACCTTCATAATTGCCGAACCGGTCGCCGCCAATGCACATGCCGGGCGCATACTCCTCCAGAGACCCGCCGGACCATCCGGCTGACCTGGCTTCCTTTTTCGTCATAAAGTTGAGAGGAAGCTTTCCGTAGGTATGAAGATAGAGAGCAACATCCTCCTTTGTGGTATAAACGCCGTTCTCGTCAAGTTCTCCACTGTCGGAATTTTCTCCGGAATCCTGTCCCGAACCGCTTTCCCCGTAGGCTTCCCCGGACCCGTCTGTCTCTTCTCCGCCGTAATCCGTCTCGGCATCGTAGGAATCCGACTCCTCGCGGGCATCCGCCTCCTGCCGGTCATCAAAATCTCCGGAAGCAGGATTGTCTGCCGCAGCCTCGACCTTCTGCAGTTCCTGCTGCTTTTCATCCTGCTGACTGTCCCCTGCGCCGGATTTGCCGCACCCTCCTGTCAGAACCAGAAGCATACACAGGAAGGGGATCAAAAACCACTTTTTCCAACTGTTGTATCGGCTTTTCATATCTGCTTACTATCTCCTTTTCTAAGGAACTGGCGCGTAAAAAGCGCGGGGCTCATACAGCGATGTGCCCATTTGCCGGGCATGTCATTAATATGCAAAGATAATTTATCTACAGTTCCCAAGCCGGTCCCGGCATGCTGTCCGGACCATTCTGCCCTTAATCCTGCTCTTTCTTTTTCCGGGACATGATCCTGCCATGAGCATGGAGTACCGGTGTGAGCGTACGGATCACTTTTTCCGCTTCAATCGGTTTGGCGATAAAGGCATCCATGCCGGCTTCCAGGCACTTGCGCATGTCTTCCTCAAACACATTCGCCGTCATGGCCACAATGGGAATTCCTGCATGATCGAGATCCTGCATGCTCCTGATCCTGGATGTTGCCTCATAGCCGTCCATGACAGGCATCCGGACGTCCATCAGGATCGCATCATAATATCCTTTTTCAGAGACCGCTACCATACGGACAGCTTCCCGTCCATTGCAGGCGCACTCCACCGAAAAACCGGCTTCCTTCAGCAGATCACAGGCGATCTCCATGTTCAGTTCGTTGTCCTCAACGACCAGGATCCTCTTGCCGGCCGGATCCAGTTCGACAAAGAGCTCGGGGGAGGAATAATCCCGTCCTGCTCCCTGCGCGGGCCCTTCCCCGCCTGCGGCGCTGTGATTCCCCCTGCCTCCGGCATCTGACTCACGTCTGCCGCGGGATCTGTTTTCCATGATGTCAACATATTCGTGCTCATCCGTATCCGCGTCCTCCGGCAGACGAAGCGAAAGGTGGATGACCACTTCTGTTCCAACACCCCGTTTTGTAAAGATATCGATCGTTCCGCCCATACTCTCTACAATACCTTTGCAGATTGCCATTCCCAGTCCGTTGCCGGGAAGTCTGCCGACAGAGGAATTGTACTCTCTTTCAAAAGGTTCAAAAATATGGTCGACAAACTCTTCACTCATGCCGATTCCGTTGTCCCGGACGGATATTTCCAGAGCGGCATAACCTTTGGGCGCCGGCTTCTCCTCCTTGATCTCCAGACTGATGCTTCCGCCTTCTTCGGTAAACTTTACAGCGTTGTTGAGCAGGTTCAATAGGAGCTGGCGCATGATCAGCGGATCATAGCGATACCGCATCTCGTCGTCAGGATCCAGGACGATCGAGACCTGCTGATTCTTGTTTTTGATCTGCGGAAGCAGGGCATTCTGTACATAATCCACAGTGTCCTGCAGAGAGCACTCCGTTTCGTGCAGTTCCATCCGTCCGCTCTCGATCCGGCTCACATCCAGAATATTGTTGATCAGTTCGAGCAGATGATCGCCGGAATCCAGGATCTTGCACAGGGAATCACGGACACGTTCCGTATCTTCAATATGGTTGAGCGCAATACGGGTAAAGCCCAGGATCGCGTTCATGGGCGTGCGGATATCGTGGGACATATTGGTCAGGAAAAGGCTCTTTGCGTGGTCTGCGTTCCTGGCCCTCTCCAGAGCATTCTCCAGAAGATGCCTCTGCTGCTCTTCGCTTTTAAGTTCCTCCTCGATACAGGCATAACCTATGACTACATTCTTGAGCTCCCGGTCGACTTCTCCTACCCGCACGATCTTGCATCTGTAATAAAGCGGCAGATGACCGGACCCGGCACGGAATGTAAAGGAAAACGATTCCTTTCCCTCCATGTTCCTGCGGATGACATCCGGCTCCAGATAATGAATGTACATATTCACGTGCGGCTCATAGACAGCTGATTTTGCAAATCTGGCAATCGCCTCGCGGTAAGAGGGAAGAAATGCGTCGGAATATTTATCCATTATATGATCATTCCGACGGTAGATTTCATAGGAATCCCTTTCCAGATTGGCCAGATATACCGTAGTATATTCTTTTGAGAGGGCGGCGATCATATCCATACGCTGCCGGTTCTCGATCTCAACGGCTTTCTGCTCTGTGACATCCCGCATCACAAAAAGACCGGTCACATCCCCGGAATCCGGGTCCTGTGCCAGAAGAACTGTCTCCCGCAGATACACATCTTTTCCCTGCCGGTCCCTGACCTGATAGGTGAGATCGATCCTGTCTGTTCCGCTCCGGAAGGTCTCCAGAAGCGACTCACGGTTGATCAGCCGGTCAAAATTGCCTCTCTCATCCATCACCGTCAGGCGCTCACGCCAGTTTTGGAGATGGGCTTTCATAGGACCGGGCACATTCATTCCGGGCGTATAATAAAAAATATCCGGATTTCCCGACTCGGCGGAAAAGATGACGCCCTTGGTAATATTGATCTCAAAGACACCGGCGGCATCCTCCAGGATCGCTCCTTTATACCTCAGTTCCTGTTTCAGGCGTCTGCGCAGAATATCAAGATATTTTTCCAGTCCGGTCAGGGTCTCAGGCTCCTCGGGAGCCGCAATGGGCGATCCCGCCGTAATTCTCTCCGGTCCCGGCTGTCCAACCAGCACCAGCGATGGTATCTCTCCCTTTTTTTTGAGCAGGCGGACATCCACTCTCATCCAGTCGTCAGAATCTCTCCTGGGAAAGACAAAACTGAAATAGTTCTGTTCCATCAGCATTCGCCGTATATTCTCACGGCTGCCCGCGACCTCGCGCCAGCTTTCAAATGCGGGATCCGGAAGGCGGCGGCTGACCAGACTGTTAAATACAGAATATCTGTCCGCTTCCTCAATGATCTGATCGATCACAGGATCCGGTGCCCTCTCATACAGAAGCGCAAAGCTGTCTTTTTCAAGATCGACCAGAAAAACTCTTATGTAATCGGATATAAGTGACTCCAGGAGCAGATCTTTCGATATGGAAATGCCGGGTCCTGTCCCCTGTTTCTCTATCTCGTTCATCATATTCATGACCGTCAGCCTCCTGCGGTTCGTAAGCGATTCATCGCAATTATCGGTTCCGATACGTTCTGTAACAGGTTGTGCGTTATGTGAACAGGCGGCAACGCTTCTTCACTTGACAGCCGGCAATTGCGGCGATTATTCTTAGATGCATAACTGGCAGCGCTTTGAAACTGTTTCTTACGCCGCCCTAATCAGACACAAAAAGGACAATTCATGAAAAAAATAACGATAGAAGGTACCTATACAACTCCCAATGCGGTTTTCCATGATACATTTGTCAAAATCGGCCGCAGCAAATATCCTTATGAAGAGATTACAGATGTTCGTTCCGTCTCTGCACCCGCAAAGCTGGTCAACGGACTGGTGCAGCTTTCTCTGCGCAGCGGCGAAGTTCTGCACGTGACCTATTTTCTCAAGGATACCGAAAAGATGCGCCAGGCCCTGCAGATCGTAATGCCCTATGTCCGTAAAAACAAAGAGGCACACGCAGATTCCGCCTTCCTGGAAAGTGACCTTTTCGGCAGCCGTGACAGTAAGGACAAGAGCGATCATTTTAGTATCGCCGATGAGCTTGTCAAGCTCGCACAGCTGCGCGACAAGGGCGACATTTCACAGGATGAATACGAACTGCTCAAAGCCCGTCTGATCGATCAGGCCTGATCATTCCTCCTGGAGCTTTTTGATCAGTGCCAGGATTGCGTCCACGGAGTTGAAGTTTTCCGGCAGAAGGTCGTTGACATTGATGCTGATGTCAAATGTATCATTGATCTCGCTGACGATGGAAATAATGTCAAAGGAATCAAGAAGCTGATCA
>ONXK01000038.1 GCA_900321785.1 uncultured Lachnospiraceae bacterium
ATGGGATTGATGCCTTCTTTTTTTGCCGCCTTATAAAAATCGATCACGCCGTACATGACGCCGTGATCGGTAATAGCCGCAGCCGTCATGCCGAGCTCTTTGACCCGGCTTACGTACTCGGTGATCTTATTGGAACCGTCCAGAAGAGAATACTCTGTATGGACGTGAAGATGTGTGAAAGACATAGCATCTCCTTTTTTAAAAGCAGCATCCCGCTCAGGCCTTTAGAAATGCGTCCCCGATGACCAGGTCCTCCGGGGTCGTGATCTTGATGTTGCGGTAGGTAGCCATGACCATGCGCACTTTGCAGTTTCCGGCCAGTTCCGCCACCATCGAGTCATCCGTCAGGACGATTCCCTGAGAACTGAGATACTCCTCCTGTGCCAGCGCTTTGCGATGTGCATCGCGGATCAGTTCAAAAGAAAATACCTGCGGTGTCTGTACGATCCAGACATCTGCCCGGTTGGGTGTGGTTTTTACATCGCAGTTTTCATCGACGACCTTGACCGTATCCTTGGCGGGAACTCCCGCACAGCAGGCTTTGGTCGTCTGAACGGTTTCAAACAGACGGAAAAGCGTCGTCTGATCCAGAAAAGGTCTTGCGCAGTCATGGATAAAAACATAATCACATGGCCAGTCGATCGCCTCAAGTCCGTTGGCAACGGAGTGGACACGTTCCTTTCCTCCCACTGCGATTTTGCGGAGTTTTTTCGTGAATCCGTATTCTTCAAGAAATTCGCGCACGACTTCAAGGTCATCCCTGTGCGCCATCACAATGATATCCGTGATGTACTCGCTCTCCTGCATGGTACGGATGGAGTGCAGAAACATGGGCATTCCGCCCAGCATAAGATACTGCTTTCTGGTGTCTGTTCCCATGCGCAGACCCATTCCTGCAGCAAGCATTACTGCGGTACATCTGATCATACTGTTTCCCATAAGGTGAAACTCCTTCTTCAGTCTTCAGGAGTCCTGAATGTTATTATCGTTGACCCAGACGAAGACCCGGAACAGCATTGAGGTCAAGTCCGGAAAAGTTTCCTTTGATATACTCAAAATAGGCGGCGCTTCCGATCATGGCCGCATTGTCCGTGCAGAGGATCGGGGGCGGGCAGTAAAATGCTGCACCCTTTGCGTCACACATTTCCTTCATCCCCGCACGCAGCGCTGTGTTGGCGGCAACACCGCCGGCCAGGGCAAATTTCTGAAGGCCGTACTGGTCGATCGCGTCACCCGCATGGGATACCAGTACGTCGACGACTGCCTGCTGAAAGGAAGCTGCAACATCGGGGACATTTACGGAAATGCCCTTCATCCGGCTCGTGTTGAGGTAGTTGAGGACCGCCGATTTCATACCGCTGAAACTGAAATCGTATCGGGAACCCGCAACCTTTCCGCGGGGAAAGACAATGGCATGCGGGTCTCCCTCCCGGGAGGCCTTGTCGATCTTGGGGCCGCCGGGGTATCCCAGACCGATCTCACGGGCAACCTTGTCAAAGGCTTCGCCTGCAGCGTCATCCTGTGTTCTTCCCAGGATCTCGTATACGCCGTAGTCACGGACCAGGACCAGGTGGGTATGTCCGCCGGATACGACCAGGCAGGCAAAAGGCGGCTCCAGCGAAGGATCCGCAATATAGTTGGCGCTGATATGGCCCTCGATGTGGTGCACCCCGATCAGGGGGATCCCGGTCGCAAAGCTCAGTCCCTTTGCTGCGGAAACACCGATCAGGAGAGGGCCCACCAGACCGGGCCCGTAGGTCACCGCGATGGCATCCATTTCCTCAAGGGTCCTGCCGGCTTCCTGAAGTGATTCCCGGATGACCTGGGTGACTCGCTCCGTGTGCTTTCTGGAAGCGATCTCAGGCACCACGCCGCCGTAGAGGGTGTGGATATCGATCTGCGAGGAAATCACATTGGAAAGGACCCGCCTTCCGTTTACGACGACCGAGGCCGCCGTCTCGTCGCAGCTGGATTCAATTGCGAGGATGGTTATATTTTTTTTCAAGTCACTCATATTCTCAAACCTTGTGATCCTGTCCGACCGGACAGATCACATCTATTATACACTATTACAGCCTTCACAGGACAACAAAACAGCCTTCCGCATGGGAATGAGCGCTTCCGCGCGCAGGCATGGTCAGGGAGAAATTCATGAAGACGATTTCTCCTTTGTATCTTCGTTTTCGAATGTCAGGGTGATCGTCTTTCCGTCTTTGCCGGGATGGCTGTCCGGGAAGATCTTGCGCACCGCAGGCATGAATTCATCGGGCTTGATCAGGGAGGGGCTGTAATGCGTCAGCCACATCTGTTTCGGGCCGGCCTTTCTGGCAATGTCAGCCGCCTCGGTAAAAGTCATATGTTTTTTTTCGCGTGCCTTTGCAGCATTTTCCGGTTCGCCGTACATTCCTTCGCAGATCAGAAGGTCTGCGCCCTGCGCGTATCTGACAAGGTTTTCGCAGGGACGGGTGTCGGTGGAATAGACCAGCTTCAGACCTTTGCGGGCCGGCCCCAGAACCATGTCCGGTGTCAGAACGGCACCGTCCTCTGTCTCGATGATCTCGCCTTTTTGCAGGCGGCTCCATAATCTGACGGGAATATTCTGCGCCTTTGCCCGCTCGGCGTCAAACCGTCCCTTGCGGTCCAGAGAAAAAGCATATCCGTAACAGGGGACGTTGTGGTTGACCCTGAAAGCATGGATATGGAAGTCCGGCTCTCCGGGCAGTTCAATCTCCTGTTCCCGCTCGGAAAGCTCCAGAAAGCGGATCTCAAAGGGAAGCTCGGGGGCGATCACCCGAAGACTGTTGACAACACGCGCAAGTCCTTTGGGGCCGACCATCAGGACCGGCTCCGTGCGCTCCGCATTTCCCATTGTCAGCAGCATTCCCGGAAGACCCGAAATATGGTCCGCATGAAAATGGGTGAACAGCATCATATCGATGGGCTTGGGGCTCCAGCCTCTGCGCCTGAGCGCGACCTGGGTGCCTTCTCCGCAGTCCACCAGCATTCCTTTTCCGTTGTACCGAAGCATCAAAGAGGTCAGATACCGATAAGGCAGAGGCATCATCCCTCCTGTTCCGAGCAGACAGACATCAATCATATTTTTTCTCTTTCCAAACCATGCCGCTCATCAGAGCGGCAGTTGTACCATCAAAGGGTGTTTGCCATCACACACGTCAAAATATCCGAATGTATGAAACGACGCGCGAAGCAGCACGTAGTTTTCATCATAAATGTATGGGCTGTTTTTTACTCTTCTTGCGGCCTCTGCCACATGATCAGGGCGTCCTCCACGGGATCGTCATAGAAACGCGGCCGGATCCCCTCTGTCCGAAAGCCCAGGCTCTCATACAGATTCACGGCGATCTCGTTTCCCGCGCGCACCTCCAGTGTAAAAGCCTGCACACCGTCCTCGCGGGCTTCCTGCATCAGCACATTCAGCATCTTTCGCGAAATGCCGCGTCCCCGGTACTCCGGCCGCACGGCGACATTGCTGATATCGCCCTCTTCAAATATCTTCTTGACCCCGCAGATACCCACGATCTTTTCAGGCGTGCCCTCCTCTGCAGCCACATAATAGGCGGCATAGGGCAGAAGGAGTACCGCTTTAAAAATACTCCTGGTCCACGGTCTTGAAAAAGCGATCTTTTCAATCTCAACCACCTGCGGAATATCCTCCTCCCGCATGCGCCGAATATAATAAGACATCTTTACCTCATCAGGCATACAGCCCTGCGCACGTCACTTATTTCTCTAAAAGCAGCGAAAAGCTCCGTCTCTCGCTGTGTTCCTGCTCTGCCTGTGCCAGCCGCAGATACTCGGGACGGAAATCATCGGCAGATACCATACAAGCCTGCCCCTCTTCCTGATAATAAGACCATGCAAGTGCAGCGACGGCTGCCGCGCGCTGCCGGTCAAGGTGGGCGGGCGCAAAGGAATAGGGAACTGTCATCAGATCCTTCAGAGCGTCTCTGCTGACAGGTACCCCGTCGCCCAGAAAGACCACAGATCTTCCTCTGGCATTGAGGTCCTGCGCGATCTCGGATATCGAGATGACACACTGGGGGCGGACGGTCCTGAAGCAGCGCCCGTCTTCGGAATCATGGCAGGGTGACCACTCATAAATCCCCGTGTAGACCTGCTGACGGCGGGCATCCATCAGTGGACAGATCAGGCTGTCTGTGCCGTAAAGATTATAGGCGATGGAATCCACTGTGGGAACCGGGATGATCGGCCTGTCCATGGCCAGAGCGGCGCCTTTTGCGGTCGCAGCACCGATCCGGAGTCCCGTAAAGGATCCCGGTCCCTTCGCGATTGCAATCGCATCGACTGTCTGCAGATCCAGTTCCAGCATCTGCTTTACCTCATCCATCATCGGGACAAGACTCTGCGCGTGTTTCTTTTTATATTGTACATTATAGTCCGCGATCAGGAGACCGTCCTCGAGAACCGCGCAGCCCGCCACGGGACCCGACGCCTCTATTGCCAGTATTTTCATATTCTGTACCTCTCAACTATCACTCAACGCTGACGAACAGTGATCCTGCGGTAGTCCAGCCCTTTTTCAAGATCCTTCTCGATAAATACGACAATGACATCCTCCGGGAGGAGTTCCTCGATTCTGCCTGCCCATTCGATCAGGCAGACCCCGTCGCCGTCAATATATTCATCCAGCCCGATCTCTTCCATCTCCTCGGGCTCTTCGATCCTGTAGACATCAAAATGATACAGGGGAAGACGCCCCTCCTCATAAATCTGCAGAATGGTAAATGTGGGGCTGTTGACCGGTTCTTCAATCCCCAATCCCTCTGCAAACCCTTTGGTGAAGACCGTTTTGCCGACTCCCAGATCTCCGACCAGGGCATAGACCTGGCCCGGGGCGGCAGATTCTCCCAGCATGCGGCCGGTCCTCATGGTCTCTTCCGGCCCGTTTGTCTCGTATACTTTATTGATAACCGACATGACAGAACTTCCCTTCTATCCCCGGACAAAAAAGCCTCCTTCCACTGCCGCGGCCTGCAGCTGTAGAGAGGAGGCACTTCGTTCCGATACAGTCCGCAGGCTGCCGTCTGCGGAATCGAAAGACCGGGGTATCAGCCCAGATCCTCGATCTTGTCAATCCTTCTCTGATGGCGCTCTCCATTGGAGAAAGGTGTTGCGAAGAATGTATCCACGATATCCATGGCAACATTTTCGCCGACCATACCCGCACCGATCGCGAGAACATTCGCGTTGTTGTGCTCACGGGTCAGCCGGGCGGTAGTCGTATTGTGGCAGAGACCGCAGCGGATGCCGCGGACCTTGTTTGCAGCAATGGAAATACCGATACCGGTCGTGCAGATGACAATGCCCTTTTCGCATTCGCCGCAGGCAACTGCTTCCGCGACAGCACGGCCGAATTCGGGATAGTCACAGGAATCAAGACTGTAAGTACCGAAATCTTTGCACTCCATCCCCTGCTCTTTCAGATGCGCGATCACCTTTGTCTTGAGTTCAAATCCGCCATGATCAGATCCGATTGCAATCATCTTCTTCTCCTCCGTTATTTTCCTCTTTTCTTTTCCTTTTCTTTTTACTCCAAAACAGTCAGACTGTATGTACATGATCCCTTTTCGAAACAAGAACAAACTATCATCTTGACCTGGTCTTGTCAACCTTTGCGGGAGCTGCTGCCCTCCGACATGGTGCGTCCGTATTTGATAATGGGGCTCACCTTTTTGTAGATCAGCATGGTCAGGACGGAAATACCGACTCCCTTGATGATATTTATAGGAGCGACCATCAGGATCACAAAGGTGGTGAGATCCGTCACTTTGGGATTGATGGCGCTGCCCATGCCGAGAATAACATCCAGCGGCATGCCGAACAGCTTTGAGAAAGCCGGCAGCAGGTAAACAGCATTAAACCATGTACCGAAGACGGTCATGACCACGGTTCCGACAACACAGCCGGCAATGGCGGTCTTTCTGGATTTTTTGAACTGATAAACAATGGAGGCCGGCAGGACCAGCATGCATCCGATCAGGAAGTTGGCAAGATCGCCGACGAAAGCAGTCGATGTACCCTTGATCACGAGCTTGACCAGCTCCTTGATAAATTCCACGAGGACACCCGCGACAGGGCCAAAGGCAAATCCGGCGATCATGGCAGGGAGCTCGGAGAAGTCCAGTTTGTAAAACTCCGGTGCGATCACGGGGATAGAGAAATCGAAGCAGTAGAGAATACCCGAAATAGCAGAGAACATACCGATCATGACGATCTTACGTGTCGCAAGGATCCTTTCCGTGCCGCCGCTGCGGGCACGTGCTGCGCGTTCAAACAGGTAGGCCACCAGGACCAGACCCACAACTGCCACCAGGCATACGCCTACAAATCCGGCATTTTCTTTTACCGCATCCATCAATCCGTTTCCCATGATTTACTCCTTTCGAACGGCCGGCGCCGTCACAAAGCTGTACTTGCCTGAAGCCGCGGGTATTGCGCGATGAAGAATAAAGCAAAAAAGCCCCGTGACTGAAGGCACGGGGCAGACGGCTGTCAGCCGACTCTGAACTGGAACTTTCTTTTTTCAACGTCAGAATCAATCTTCTCAATCTCCGCGCCGAGTCTGCGGAGTTTTTCAGGAAAGTCCTCATATCCGCGCTCGATATATTTAATATCGTAAATCTCCGAGATTCCCTCAGCTGACAGGGCTGCAATGACAAGAGCAGCGCCCGCGCGCAGATCGGGAGAACTCAGATTGGCGCCGGTATACCTTTCAACACCGTTTATAATGGCAGTATTTCCTTCGACCTGAATATGCGCGCCCATCTTGGTCAGTTCATCAACATATTTGAAGCGATTTTCGAAAATGCTCTCTGTGATGATGCTGACCCCGCGGGACAGTCCTAAAAGGACTGTGATCTGCGGCTGCATATCTGTCGGGAAGCCCGGATAGGGAAGGGTCTTGGCGTTGGTCGATCCCAGCCGTCTGGTGGCAACGACACGCACTTCATCATCTGACTCATGGATCTGACATCCGATCTCCTGCAGCTTGGCGGACAGGGATTCAAGATGCTTGGGGATGACATTTTTGATCACGACATCACCTTTGGTGGCCGCTGCCGCAAACATAAATGTACCTGCTTCGATCTGGTCCGGAATAATGGAATAATTGGTCCCGTGCAGCTTCTCAACACCTTTGATACGGATCACATCCGTACCTGCGCCCTTGATACTGGCGCCCATGCTGTTGAGGAAGTTTGCCGTATCGACAACGTGGGGCTCCTTGGCGGCGTTTTCAATGATCGTCACACCCTGTGCCATAGCGGAAGCCATCATGATATTGATGGTCGCGCCCACGGACACAACATCCATGTAGATATGCGCTCCCCGCAGGACATCCGCTTCTGCAATCACCATACCGGGAGGAGCAAGACGTACTTCCGCTCCAAGGGCCCGGAAGCCCTTGATATGCTGATCGATCGGACGCAGTCCGATATTACATCCGCCCGGAAGCGCCACTGCAGCACTGCGGTGCCTGCCCAGGAGGGATCCGATCAGATAATAGGATCCTCTGATCTTGCGGACATAATCATTATCTACCACAGCATCTTTCTGTATCCCGGAACCGTTGATCCGGTAACAGTGACGGTCGATCCTCTCGACATGTGCACCGATTGACTGGATCGCGCGAAGGATCGCGCGGATATCACTTACATCCGGTATATTCTCGATTGTAACAGTCTCATTGGTCATTACAGAAGCTGCCAGTATACCTAAAGCCGCATTCTTGGCACCCGCAATTTCCACTTCGCCACTCAGGGGATTTCCCCCTTTCACAATATAATGTTCCATCTAAGCCCCTTTAGCCGGCTGTCTGCCGGTGCTCCGAGTAGTCATCAAAAAGGCGACTCCTTCTGCTTCCGGCGGCTTTGCCGTGCCTGTCTTAATGCTTATTATTCCGCCCCGCATGTCCTGCCGCGCGGACGGACGACGCTTTCCCCCGCTTTCCTGCGGGATCCGCATTTCCGGAAGCTGTTTTCCTCCGTTTCTTCCCGCCGTTTTTTCTGACGGAAAATCCAAAGGTACCAAGTTTCCTGCCCAGTGAAAGATAGGATCCGTGCACATAGGCCACCAGACCGGCGTCCTCAAGCGCAAATCGGCCTTTCTCATCCAGGTACTGTTCATCCACGGAAACCTGCACAACCTTTGCAAGAAACAGATCATGCGTTCCCAGCTTTTCAATGCCGGTCACAACGCACTCCAGACACACCGGACTTTCGCCGATGGACGGGGCGCTCACCTTCCGGGAAGGAACCTTCGTCAAATGCAGATATTCAAACTTGTCTACGTCCCTTCCGGAACGTACGCCGCAGAAATCCGCCGCAAAGGTCAGATCTTCTGTGGTGAGGTTAATGACAAACTCTCCCGTCCGCGCAATCACATCATGCGAATATCTCTCCGGACGGATCGATACGGAAACCATCACCGGGTCACTGCAGATCGTGCCGGCCCAGGCTGCCGTCATAATGTTGCTCCGTCCTTCCTCATCCGCGCAGCTGATCATCACAGCCGGCACAGGATACAGCATATTGGAAGGACGCCAGTACTCTCTAGCCATAAAGTTTAATCAGAGCATAAAAAACATCAGTGCATACTCAGGAATAAGCTGAGCAGCCCGACACCCTCCAGAAGCTGGATCGCGAGGATCGCGATCATAATGCCGAAAGTCACCTTCCGCACAAACTTCTCTGCAGGGTCCGGTTTTACAGCTTCCTGCATGGCATCCAGCTGAACACGCAGCTCCTGCGTCTGTTTGCCGAGCTCCGTGATCATGGACGCCTGGATATTCCTGTATACCCTGACGTTCTCCTTATGATTGAAATCATCGGACTGCTGCTGCAGATAGGACGCATGGTCCTGCGATTTCTGCACAGCGGCCAGAACTGTTTCCTGTGAATCGGACACCGCAGCTGTAACACTGTCCTGCAGTGCCTTTGTATCGTAGTCCTGCAGCGATGAGAGCTTCTCCGTGATCTGATCATTGTTCTCCTGAAGGAGTCTGCGGATCTCATCTGTCTGACTGCGGTTCATGAACTGAAGCTTCTGCACCAGCTCATTATTCCGGTCATACAGATCCCGGAGCTGTTCGATCACCTGTGTATAATCACTGACTTCTTCCCTCAGTCTGTTCGTGCGCGCAGCCTCAGCCGCGCCGTTCGCGCGAATCAGCTCATCGGGATTATTCAGATCCATAATGGGGATCGTATTGCGCATCACTGCCCTCCGATCGTCGTAACCTTCGCCGCCGCACGTGTCTCCTCCGGTCTCCCGAAAAAACTCCTAAGGCCGTAACTTGTAGCGTGCCGGCAGCTGCCGTCAATATCTAGTAGATAGATATGGGGATTACCCATATGATACCATCATCCGCCCCCATTTACAATTGAGAACAGATGTCCTTCTCATTTTCAGACTTTAATCTCAAATATCAGAAGTTTTTGCTCGTGTTTCCGATAATTGGCTGAATAGTCCTTTTATTGTACATCCTATTCTGTTCCGCTTCGGTAAAAACAAGTCCTGACACGGCGAAAGCCTTCCCTGCTTCGACAAAAAACAAGTCTGCCCCTGCCGTAAACATGTCCGGCAGGCAGATTATTTCCTTACCGCAGCAGACGGATCAGCCGCGGCAGTTCCGCCGCGAGCATTCCCTGCATGCGGAGATAGTCCGCGAGGCGTTCTGCCAGAACAGGTTCCTTCTGTGCAAGATAAAGCGGATAGATCCTTTCCGCGGCCTCGTCCATTCCAAGAAAAGACGCGTCCGACAGATTCTCGGGCCACACACTGATGCCGCTGTCAAGTGCCGCACGTCTGTCCCTCTCCAGACCGCAGAGCGTTTTCCCCCGCTCCATGGCCGTCTTGTATGCGCCGAATTCACCCCGGCCCGCGAAAGAGGCGATCTGCGCGGCATCCGCTGCAGCATAGAAAGGCAGTCCCAGGATCCGCATCAGTCCGGGTAGATTTTTATAAAAAACATATCTTGCATTTCCTGCCGCAAGCTGCAGCCGGAACATGTCGGATCTTCCTTTTCGGGGTGTCCTGCAGCCTGCGGAATCATTCTGCATGGCAGAACTGCTCTTTCTATTCTCTTCGGCTGAAAGCGGACGCACAGCCGCTCCGCGGATCTCCACTGTCTTCCATCCGTTCAGGGCCGCACGCAGGCTCAGGTCAAAGGCCTCGAGCCCGTCAAAATGACGCTCGTCGAGCCATCCGATCTCTTCCAGTGCCTGCATTCGGTACATGGCGCAGCCGTCTCCGACCACCAGGATCTCTTCTCCGGAAGAATTTGCCGAACTTTCCGGAAATACTTCCGGAAAGAATGTCTCCTCCCTGCGGCGTCGAAGGCCGCCCCTGCGGGAAAGGCCCTTCTCTTCCCCTTTCGTGTCTCTGCAGGATCTGCAGAATCCGCCGGGTCTGCCGGAATGTCCTTCACCGTCTGACAGGAATACCGGAACCGTGCAGAAAACATCTTCCTTCATCCCCTTCAGCAGCCTGTC
>ONXK01000080.1 GCA_900321785.1 uncultured Lachnospiraceae bacterium
GTTTTATTCACAACTCCATTATTGTAAAATAATGACTGTAAAGAAATAAGACTGCCTTATTCTCTCATTATGCATGTTTGTGAACAGGAGGTCATAACCACAAGTATGAACAAAAAACTAAAAAAACTGACTGCAATCCTTCTTACGGTCTGTCTGGCTTTTGCGCTCTGCGCATGTTCTTCCGGGGGAAGCGGCACCTCACAGGGTACCGGACAGGCACAGCCTGCCGGCGGCGGACAGACGACGGAAGCAGTACAGGAAACAGTTCCTGCAGCTGATCATCAGGCACAGCAGGCGGAAACTGCTGCTCAGACCGCAGAAGCCGGTGCCGAAGCTGCAAATACTGCTGCCGAAGCTGCGGATACTGCTGTTTCACAGACCTCTTCAACATCTGCTGCCGCATCTGATACAGCATCACCCGCTCAACAGTCAGAGAAGATCGATTATCTGGCTCTGGTAAACAAACAGAATCCCCTCCCGGATGGCTGGGAAGAAGCACTTGAGACTGTCCACATGACCAATTCCATCGGAGACGATGTGGAAGTCGAGAAGAAGGCATATGACGCCTACCTGCTTCTGAAGGAAGACTTGGAAAAAGAAGGTGTCTATGTCGACCTGGATTCCGCGCGCCGCAGCGTTGCCGAACAACAGCGGATCATGGATGATTTTACAGAGAAATACGGCGCTGATTACGCGCTGAAAACGGTAGCCCAGCCGGGCTATTCAGAGCACCACACCGGTCTTGCTCTGGATCTGTACCTCATCATCGACGGGAAGGATGTTGTCGAAAACGAAGATATGATCCAGTATCCGGAAATCTGGGAGACCATTCATTCCAAACTGGCAGATTACGGATTCATCCTGCGCTATCTGCAAGACAAAGAACATATCACCGGTTACGGTTACGAGCCCTGGCATATCCGTTATGTGGATGACGTCAATATCGCAAAAGAGATCATGGATTCCGGCGTCACTCTGGAAGGATGGCTGGGAGCAGTAAATGAGACAGATGTAGATATTAACTACGGAAACTCCGAGACTTTTATACCTGAGGAACTGGCGGAAGCAGCCATCCAGATCAAGTGTACTTTTGCAGGCTGGAAGGGCTGTGAGCTGCACAATCTCCGCTATGCCGGCGATGAGGCAGACAATGAAGAAAACCTCCAGTGGCTCAATACCCTTAATCAAGAAGCCGGCTATACACATGCCGCAGAATTCCTGACAGACTTCCACTCCCCTGTAGAAGCGGAAGGCGCATGGGAACCTGATCATGAATACAAGGATTACCAGTGGTGGCTCGGCCGCACGGATGACGGTGGCTGGGAAGTCGTGACCTGGGGCTATTAAATTCTATTCATTTCTATTAAATACTCTGTCAGTTCCTGAAAAATCGAATGAGGACTGCCTCTAAGCGGGAACACGCAAGCATTCATATATCGTGGCCATGGGCAGCTGCCCGTAAACACGGACGATGTATTCGCCCTTCACAGGTCCCGGCAGAACCCGGTGGTGACCTTTACTGCTTTTCAAGATTCCAAATGCGGAGGGATTGATTGTCCCGTCAGAATCGGAGTATACAAATCCATGAATATAGAGTTATTCAGCGGCCGGACATTCCTATGCTGCCTGGCGTTTTTCTTTGCCGGAATCGTCGATTCCATTACGGGCGGCGGGGGACTGATCACCATACCTGCCATGCTTGCAGTCGGGATTCCTGTTCGTTTTATCACCGGTACAAATCAGTGCGCGGCGTGGATCGGATCAGGTGTTGCGGCCTTCAAATACATGAAGAGCGGCAATATTCACCTGCGGTCAGCACTTATCACCCTTCCCTTTGCAATGATCGGCTCTTATCTCGGGGCAAGGCTGAATCTCATAGTTCCGGTGCAGTACCTGCGGATTTTTATGCTGGTCATGGTTCCGGTGATCGCATTGTTTATATTCGCAAACAAGAACCTGGGGGAGGAGGATCATGTCAATGAAAAGTCGGAAACTTCCATTGTACTTTGGTCTGCGCTCATAGGATTCCTGCTCGGCGGATACCAGGGCTTTTACGGCCCGGGAGCCGGCCTCTTCTTTATGCTCGCCTATGCGGCTCTGCTGAAGCTGAATCTGGTGAGGGCTACAGGAAATACAAGATTTGTCATTGCAGTGATTTCGGTCATATCAGTATCTACCTATGCTGCATCAGGCGCGGTGCTCTGGGGCCTTGCGACAGCCGCGACATTCTTCAACGTTGCCGGATCCTACCTGGGAGCAGCCCTTGCAATCAAAAAGGGTGCCGGGATCATCCGGCCGATCATGATTCTGGTGCTGGCGCTGCTGCTTGCAAAACTTGTTTTTGCATAGGTCTCTTCTGGTTGCTCCCGGTTCCACCTCTTCTGATTGCTCCGGAGCCAACCTGCTGTCGGGGGTGACAGCGGAATTCACAGCGGGCGCACCTTTCTGGGAACAGGTGTCCGCCCGCTGGGGAAGATCATCAAAGGTTATGGAAATAACGGAAAGGACAGGACCGAAGGTGTGCGGTACAAAAATGCTTTCTGTACCTACAGCCATGGCCCTGTCCTGCCCAAAAATCCTGCTTTTGCAGATACTCTGATCGAGACTGCGCTCAAAAGAAAGTACGGAACCTGTTCCCTGGACCCTCTGCAGGACAATTTCGAAAGGCTTGCCCATGATACAGTCCTGAAACAGATCTGAAACAGATTTGAAAAAATCTGAATTGCTTTACGTTTTTGCCTTTTGTGCCGGATTTCGATTTTTATTTTGTGTCAAATCTGGTGACGATCATATGAATGATGTAGGGGATCAGGATGACCGGAATCGCCAGATAGGCGATTGTACTGTAGGCCTTGGCAATCAGGGTCAGCAGGCCGAACTGGGCGATGCCGAAATCCGCCAGGCAGCAGCACAGGGCGATCAGGACCGTCTTCAGGATGGGTTTGCCCTGATCGGTCTTTGCCTTTTCTTCCGGTGTCTCGATCGCGTTTCCGATGCGCCTGACCATGGCGGCGACCATGTTGACGGCAGTTGTCACGGCGCCCAGAATGATCAGGATGGAAATAACGGGAGTCAGGACCGCGGCGCCGACGCCATGCTGCACCATGAACAGGGTCGGCACAGAGGCGGATGCCATGTCGGGATTTGCGAAGACGGTCAGAAGTCCCAGTACGACGACCAGCATGAGAGCGGAGTTAATGATCCAGCCGATCAGCATACTCTTACCGGCATCCTCCGGCTTTTTAAAGACCCTGCCGTGCTGTACGAAAACAGCGACATTGCAGAGTTGGAAAGTGCCGTACAAAAAGGCGGAGTAAAGGGCCTTTCCGAAAGGAACCGGGGCGGCCTTCATAGCGGCCATGGATTCGGTGATCCCCGCCGCATTTGTGAAGATATTGGGGATATAGACGGCGACCAGTCCGATGATGATCACGATGGACAAAACGGAAGAGACCCGGCGCACCAGGTCGGTTCCGAAGATGGCCACGATGAAAATAAAGACGCCGATGATCAGGGTGCAGAGCAGATAAGGCAGTCCCGTGACCGAGTTTAATGTGGCCCCGCCGGTCGCGAAGGCCACAGCCGGCGCAACACACATGACTACAATATACAAAAATTCAAAGAGGTTGGAGAAAACCGGCGCATATTTCCCGTAGAAGCTGTTGTTGTAGGAGCGATAGTCATAGACCTCATGCTTTCTGGCATACCGCAGGCAGTAGCTGAAAAAGAAAGCATTGTATGCCATGGCCAGAACCGGCATGATCAGACACCAGATCCCGTAGCGAAGGTAATAGGAGTAGAGCTGGGCGCCGGAGGCAAAACCGCCGCCGAAGTGCGTTGTAAACCAGACAAATGCAACTCCCATGATAAGGGAAGCAGGCGTAGTTTTTTTATTTGACATCATATCCTCCTTTCTGAAGCGCTCTGAGGTCCGCAAATGCTTTGACCAGCATGGGCCGGGTAATGGGATAAGGGTTGTGGTCGATATCAGGCATGGCAAGCGCCTTGTCAATGACGGCATCTGTATCTGCCTCTGTGAGCCCCAGATCTTCCAGTCGGACCGGCAGCTTTACCGCACGGCTGAAGGCCAGCATCCTGTTGAAGGTTTCCATGTAGGAGGAATCAACCTGGGACTCGATCAGGAGGAGGTTCAGCACGCCGAAGGAGACGATCTCGCCGTGCAGGTGATTGTGCTCCACCTCCGGATAGGAGGTCAGGCCGTAGTTGATGGCGTGGGCAAGTCCGGTATTATAATCGATGATCTTGTCCTTGGTGACCAGGATGGAGGTCAGGGCGGTCGTCACATTGATAGCCAGAACGACATTTTCCAGTGCCTCGGAGGCAATACCGGCCTCATTGTCCTTCAGCGCCTGCTCGCCGTATTTGAGGATGGGATCCAGGCACATGCGGCTGATGGTCACGCCCAGTCCCACGTAGTGACTGAGTTCCTCACCGCGGGAGGACATGTCCGCCTCGAAAAACTTGGCGTAGGTATCGCCCATGCCCGCCCACATATAGCGGGAGGGTGCAGCGGCGATGATATCCAGATCCAGGAAGGTGTGAAGCGGCGGCCGCGTAATGAAGAAGGGCTTGAGAAAACTCCCGTCAGGATGATACATGATACTGACACTGGTGCAGCCCGCGCAGTTTGAGGTGATCGTCGGGAAGGCAAAAACAGCCTTGTTGATCAGCTCGCCCAGGGCCTTTACCGTGTCGGTGACCTTTCCGCCGCCGACCGCGAACAGAAGCTTTGCCTCCTGAACAGCCGGATCTGCCTTGAGCATTTCGATATTTTCATAGGAGCACTCTCCCCCGTACCAGAGGACGCCGGTGATCGTGATCCCGCCCTCGCGGCATGCCTTCTCAACCTTCTCCCGGGCTGCCGCCAGCGCCTTATGACCGCCGATGATCACGGCACTCGTTCCGTAGTCTCTGCAGACCTTCCCGATTTTTTCATACACGCCATGTCCGATGGTGTAACAGGGAAAATACATACTGTAGCCTTCCATATCTGCTCCTTTCTTTGAAAAGAATAAAAAAACCTGTCCCTGCAAATACATGCTGGGACAGGTTCAAAATCCTGCGGTGCCACCCGGCTTGGTACAAAAATACCCACTCAGTGCGTACTGACATACGCCGGCCTTTGTTTACGGAGCGCCCTCTCCGTCTCACATACTGGGAATTTCTGCAGCGCCGGGATTGACCCATTCCAATTCTGAAGATCCTCTCTGTGCGGCTGATTCCTTTCTGTTCGCCCTCAGAAGTCCATTCAACTGTACATTTGCCTGCCGGGCTCTCACCATCCCCGGCTCTCTGTGCGGAAACCATACAGTCTACTCACTCTTCTTCAACGGTTTACAGACAGTCTATCACCAGTTTTTTGTAATTGCAATCAATATTTTCTCGGTAAGGTATGAAATATATAAACGAAAATTGTGTATAATTGTATACAAAAATTGATTGACATCCTGTTTGGGGTGAGTATAATAATTGTCAATAAAGCAGTCCATACCTGTGGCTATGGGAAAGTTCCTTTAAACATGTATGCAGGCAATAACTGCATGTATTATAAAAAACAGTGAGGAAAAGCAAAGGCGCTTGAAGCGACGGCACAGTCACCGTCTCTTCAGGTGCCTTTTTCTTTATTGCAAAAGATACGGATTGCAAAAGGTACAGATTGCAACATTTGCAAAAGATACGGAGGTTATTATGTGTTCCATTCTTGCTTACTGCAGCAGTCAGGCAGATCCGCAGCTTGTGGCGGAGATGCTTGCCAAAACGATCACAAGGGGACCGGATGATACCCGGATCACGGAAACCGGAAACGGCTTTTTGGGCTTTAACCGTCTCTCCATCATGGGGCTCACACCGGAAGGCATGCAGCCCTTTATGCTGGGTCATAATGCTGTGGTCTGCAACGGAGAACTATACGGATTTCGAAAAATGCGGGACGCCCTGAAAAAGCGTGGATATTCCTTCCGGAGCGATTCGGACTGTGAGATCCTGCTGCCTATGTACAGGGAGTTCGGGACAGATATGTTCCGTCTGCTGGATGCGGAGTTTGCCCTTGTCCTCTACGATGCACAGGCGCAAAGATACATTGCGGCGCGGGATCCGGTGGGGATTCGTCCCCTCTATTACGGGCAGGATGAAAGCGGAGCCTATGTTTTTTCCTCCGAGCCTAAGAGTCTGGTCGGTGTCTGCGAGAAAATCATGCCTTTCCCGCCCGGCCACTATGCCGTGATCGACGCGGCAGAGCCCGGGGATACTGCAGCAGAGAGGCAAGGCACTTCAATACGCGCCGGACGCCGCAGCCAGACCCGGGGCAGTTCCGTGCAGAGCATGGAGCTTCACGAATACCGCCGGATCTGGAAGGCGGACGGGCTGCATCAGGAGGACCTGGAAACGATTACTGCTATGATCCGGGAAAAGCTGCTGGCAGGCATTGAGAAACGCCTGGATGCGGATGCGCCGGTGGGCTTTCTTTTATCCGGCGGCCTGGATTCCTCCCTGGTCTGCGGAGCGGCGGCAAAGCTCCTGGATAAGCCCCTGCAGACTTTTTCCATCGGCATGGACATAGACGCTATCGATCTCAAATACGCCCGCAAAGTGGCGGACTATATCGGCAGCGACCACCACGAAGTGATCATGACCAGAGACGATGTCATCGCTGCTCTGGAGCCGGTCATCCACGCCCTGGGAACCTGGGACATCACGACTGTCCGCGCCTCGATCGGCATGTATCTGGTCTGCAAGTGGATCCATGAAAACACCGACATCCGTGTCATCCTGACCGGCGAGATCTCCGATGAGATCTTCGGCTACAAATATACAGATTTTGCCCCCGATGCGGATGCTTTTCAGAAGGAGTCGGAGAAGCGGATCCGGGAGATCCACATGTACGACGTTCTACGCGCCGACCGCTGCATCAGCGTCCACTCCCTGGAGGCCCGCGTTCCCTTCGGAGACCTGGATTTTCTGTCCTATTGCATGGCCATCGATCCCGAAAAGAAGATGAACACCTACGGCATCGGCAAATACCTGCTGCGCCATGCCTTCGAGAAGGACGATCTGATCCCCTATGAAATCCTCATGCGCGAGAAGGCGGCTTTCTCCGATGCGGTCGGCCATTCCATGCGCCGCGACCTCATGGACTACGCGGAGTCGCTCTACACGGAC
>ONXK01000210.1 GCA_900321785.1 uncultured Lachnospiraceae bacterium
CTGATGATCCGCACGGGCGTCACGTGCGAGTTGTTTTCTATGATCTGACTGCTCTGCATGAGCAAGCTCAAGCAGGTTCCCAGTGCGTGGGCAGCATCACTTTGGGCTTGCATGCCGCACGAAAGCTTTCTGTACGAAAAACCTCCATGCTTCCGCATGCTCCTCCGGCTGTTATAGCTGGCGCCCTTATGCGGGAATTTTACCGCAAGCGCCTCTGCGGCGCTTAACGAGGACGGATCCAGTCGAACCCGGTTATAGTTGTTTATGCTGCGCGGCTTATGCCGAATGACGATAGTATCTGCGCGCCGCTGCTGATGACCTCATTTATGCAGCGGTCATGGTCTTCAAGGAATTTATCATACGTTCTTATGCAGGCGTCCCTGTCCGCATGTTCCAGGAACGCATCACTGTTCATGAGCAGGAAGGCGGAGTACAGGTCCCTCTGCACCCACCTGCCGTTAATGGTGTTATGCCTCCTGCTAAGCCGTTTTTTGACGTATTCATCCGTTACGTGGTTGTACTGGCTTGCCCGGAAGGTCCTCGTGTTCACCTTGTGGAGCGCCTTCCCTTCGTACCTGAGCTTCCGCTCTATGATGGAGAGCAGCATCGCCGGCGCTCCGTTTTCAAGGGACTTTCCGAAGCGGCCCCTGCGGTCATAACGCCCGCGGCTGTTGACAGTAGTCTCCTTCTTCCTGCGCTGCAGGGACTTGTAGGACATAGTCTCAGTATAGACCTCGTCCCCGAGGGCGAGGATCCGGTCCGCCAGGGTATCATGGTGGTCCTTCCTGCAGGCCGCCTGCCTCTGCTCCAGCGAGCGTTTCCGCATGGCGAGGATCCTGTAGGACCGGCTCTCCTTCCAGCGCCCGCGCTTTTTCTTCATGGTTCCGTCCTCGTTGAAACGATCCGGGTTCATTGCCCTGCGGGAACGGTCCATGGCCCTCTGGATACGTCGGACCTCCTTCTCCCTGCTGCGGACGCCTCCCGTGAGGGACGTGAGGATGCATCCGTTTTCTGAGGCGACGGCAACGCTCATCGTCCCGGGATCGATCCCGACGCGCCCCTCGCCCGGGACATGCTTCTTCGGAGGGTATCCTTCCAGGACGAGCTGGATGTAATAGTGCCACCGCTTCCCCATGGGTCTCCGGACGATCCGGCAGTACTTGACGCGGCGTTTCAGCGCCTCGTTCTCATAGGCGTTGTCCCTGTCCCTTGAGACCTGCATCTCCAGACCGTTCCACCTGATACGCCCGCTGCGGTATTTTATCCCCGTCGCGTTGTCATTGCTCTCTATGGAGCGCACCTCGTGCCACTTCGGGAGATGGAGCTTCTTCCCGCCCCCGAAAAGGACCTCCTCCGCCGCCTTCCACACGTCGTCGGCGATGGACTGGGCGCTGCGGGAGTCGATGTGTTTTCTGTACCGGTGCTGCATCGGCTTCACCCACTGCTTGAACTGGTACTGTGACAGGCCGAAGGAAAGCCGCTTTTCTCCGAGCTTCTGATCCAGCGCCACGCGTCCCTTTCCCCCTTTGGGGATGGACGCCCTGGCAGCGAGGAGGGCGCGGTATTCGCCGTCTTCCCGCAGCTTCTGTATCTGCTTCCGGGCATGCTTTACGAGCTGGCACTGTATCTTCACCGCATAGGAAAAGCGCAGGCCGAGGGCCTCCTCATCCTTCCTGGAAGTAAGGAGCTTCTTCTCCAGTATGAAGCTGGGGGTCCTGCATTTGCCCATGGTGTCAGATGCCTTTCTGGTTCTCGATGTATGCGTTTACTGTCTCGACGGAAACGCTTCCGATGGTGGCGATGAACTTCCCCCTGGTCCAGAGGGAAGGGAGGCGTTTTTTCATCGCGGGGAATTCAGTCCGGATGATGTGGCTGGAACGGCGCTTCAGGGAGCCGACAAAGTCGTTGATCCCGATGCGCGGGTCCACGTCAAGGAGGAGGTGCACATGGTCCGGCATGACCTCCATCTCAAGGACGCTCCCGCCAAGGGACTCCGCGATCTCGGGGAGGATCTCCTTAAGGCGCGTGTCGATGCCGTCCACGAGCACCTTCCTGCGATACTTCGGGCAGAAGATGACATGGTAGCGGCAGCTGTATACGATATGTTCACCGTAATGGTATTGGGGTTCAGATAGCTTGTTCATAATAGATATTATACCATGTATCTACCAAAATCACAGCAAAAAGGAACGCATGTTCAAAACATATGTTCAAAAGTGGCGCTTTCATCTGCGACGAGCGAGCTCATGCAGTTTTCCCGGGTTTCCCGCGCTTGAGTTATAAGCCTTATCACCTTCGCAAAAAGACATGTTTCCCTCAATCCTCGATTCTCCGGAATGCCGCTTCGGCCTTTGGAAATGGCTGGGTTACTAATTAGCGTGCCGACGATCTCAGGCCAAATACTTGCTGAACCTATGTTTGCCCTTGATATTATGATTATAATACGGAAGTATGAAGAATCAAGAGGAAATGCGAACATTAGTTCTAGATGGCTATTTTTTAGACCAGCAAACAGCCCGGGATATACCCGGGCCTGACTTTTACATGAAAAAGACTTCGGCCGTCGCCGAAGTCTTTTTCTGCCTTTTCAACTTTGTGATTACTCACTCATAAACAACCAGCTTGGTACCATGTGGTATGTTTGTGTAAATCCAGCGTGCGTTTTCGAGTGCAAGTCTGATGCAGCTCATGGAAATATTCATTCCAAGTCTGTCGTCCGCTATATCTGCATATTCCGGGTCTCCTTCACTATACTTGTCATAAAGGATAGTATGAAGCATGAATCCGGCAGTTGTCCAGTAGACATATGCAGCCTTGCATTTTTCGAACATCTTCCAGCCGTAATCATTCTGAACTCTCCAGCAGAGATCGAACTGACCACAAGGTGTTCTTGTTGCGGGAGCTCCGCACGAAAACTCCCAGTCTCCCTTGATCCTTTTCCAATCGCCCTTCCTTCCCTGATATACTCTGAGAGCATGCTCAGACAGGTTAGCAAGAACAAGGTATTGTGTATTGTCTTATTTCAAACACTTTTGCGAAATATTCCGAGATTAACCGTTAAATATTTCTGATTTATACGGATAAGCCTTAAACCATGTCAATTTTTACAGTTTTCATTTCCTGACAGTTCAGATAGAATCCGCATTGTAAGCAAAACAACGAAGCGGGACAAACCGCTCACCTTGAAAGTATGAGGAAAAAAAGATTATATGTTTGATGTTATGAGCTATGCAGACAGAAACGATGTCGAAGTTTCCATCCGCAAAGGTCACGACGGACGTACTGTATGGGAAATCTTTCTGCGTGAATTATTGATATTGAGATCCGAGGTCGAATGGATCAGGATGCATATATTGAATTTAGATGCGAACAATTGATGGACATGATCCGTTCTGCCAGAATGAAAGAAGAATACGTGGATATAGAAACGAAAAGAAAGGGTCTCCAAAGATTTTTGAACCAAATCGCCGACCTGTCGGCGATAGCCTGCCAAGGTTATTGACCACATTAAAGACTGCCTCTTGCCAAGGTGGTCTTTTTTGTTTACCCTCTTGCTGTTGAAACTAAAAATCCCCATAAATGAGTACCGTTAGTCTATGGGGTCTCTACAGGCCGTAAAACGGCCTGACAAGCAAGATGAGTATACTTGATTCTGCCTTTCACTTCAAGTGTACTCGTGCTCCTTTCGTCATCAGGATAGTTGACTATATTGGTTTTTTACACGACACAAAGTGAGAAATGCCGTATTTTTGTGATTAGACATAAATGTCTGGTTTAGAAAACCCGATTTGCCGCAACGTCAGTCGGCTGTCTTTTTCCTATATGTCAGCTCCACATCGTAGCCGAGCTCGTCCATCATCTTCACGAGGGTCTTATTCACGATCTGCTCCCGGCCCTTGGTGATGCGGTTCACATAGGCAAGGGATACTCCGACCTTCTCCGCGACCTCCGTCTGGGTGGTGCCGCTCTCGATCAGCTTTGTTTTCAGGCTTTTCGCGGCCTGCTTCTTCAAGAATGTGTTAGTAGACAAACCGTCTCGACATGACACGAGGAAAAGAAACAACTAATTCATACCTGCGCCAGTAAGCCGGAACATGTCGATAAGCTGGAAGTTATCTGACAGACTGCCATTCCTCTTTGGAAAGGCATGTTATGTGTTCCGTTCGGAGAACGCCCTCTATGGCACAGGGCACATTATAGG